>JAPPDJ010000161.1 GCA_028824555.1 Gammaproteobacteria bacterium
CGTGATATTCCCACGAAAGGTTAAAGATCACCGCCGCGGCGCCGGCGTTGAACGCGGAGCCATCGAAGGCCGTGTCCACCTGCTCGGCCGACCGCCTGGCCGAGGCCGCCGCGGCCTCGACGTCCTCGAGGCGGGCGCTGGCCGGCAGCACGAGGTCGACCTGCACGTCCTCGTCGTCGATAAGGCTGAAGTCCGGGTCGTACTGGACGAGCCCGAAGGCCAGCAGGCCCGTGGCGAAGAGGACGCTGACCGCGACCACCGCCGGCGGCAGGAACGGGTTGCGGACCGACCAGGAAATCAGCGGCACGACCCTCGTCTGCATCACGCGGCTCACCGTGCCCTGCACGGCACGCTGGGCCACGGACAGGGGCCAAGGGTCGGTGCCTGCCCCCCTTGCCAGGTGGCCGGGCAGCACCAGGGCGACCTCGGCCAGCGACAGCAGCAAGACAACGATCGCGACCATCGGGATCGCCCGGAGGAGCTGACCGATCAGGCCGTCGAGGGGGAACAGCACGGCAAAGGCGGCGACGATCGTCAGCGCGCCAACGGTCACAGGTGCGATGACGTCCCGGGTACCGGCGATTGCGGCGGACGGACCGTCGTGGCCCGCCTCGCGAAAGCTCGCCACGCTCTCGCCGACAATGATCGAGTCGTCCACCACGATGCCGATCAGTACGAAGAACGCGAACAGCGCAATGACGTTGATGGTGAGATCGACTGCGGGGAACAGGATCAGGGAACCGACGAAGATGACCGGGACGCCGATCGTCACCCACGCCGCAGTACGCAGGTTGAAAACGAGGAGCAGCACCAGGAACACCAGGGCGAGTCCGATGACGCCGTTCCGGAGGACGAGGTACAGGCGGTCTTCAACCGCCCATGTCTCGTTGTCCCAAACGCCCAGGCGAACGGCTTGCGGGTGTTCGTACCCAGCTAGGTAATCCCGCACCTGGGAGCTCGCCTCCTGCGGAGACGTGTCCGGCGATGCCCGAACCTGCAGGAACACGGTCGGCACGCCGTCAACGGCGGCGTAGGTTTGGTCCGCCAGAAGGCTGTCGCGGACAGTCGCGATGTCGCCGAGCCGAACCAGCGAACCGTCTTGCCGCGAAATCACCACGATCCGCGCAAAGTCCTCGGCGAAGTCCCCTTTGGCGAGCGTGCTCATCACGATGTCGCCGGACTGGGTGCGCAGTTCTCCGCCGGTGACGTTGACCGAGGTCTTGCGGATGACCTCGACGAGATCGCGGAGTTCAAGGCGATACCGGGTCAGCGTCTCCTCATCGACCTCTACGCGTATCTCCCGGTCCCGCGTCCCGATGAGTTCGACGATCGCGACCCCGGGCATCAGCAGCAGGCCGTCGCGAAGCAACTCGGCGGCGCGACGCAACTGGTACGGTTCCAGCGTGTCGGAACTCACGGAAATCGTCAGCACGCTGCGATTCACTTCGACCTGGGTGACTTCCGGCTGCTCGGCGTTCCTCGGCGGGAAGTCCTCGATGCGCTCGACGGCCGTACGGACGAGGTTGAGCGTGTCGATGTCGTTCGCGAAGGGCTCGAGCTCGGCCTCGACCACCGCACGGCCCGGGCGCGACACCGATACCGTGCGCGCCACCCCGACCGTGCCGACCAGGCTCTCCTCGATCCGCTTGACGATGTCCTCTTCGACCTCGGTCGGGTTCGCGCCCGGATAGGGCACCTCGACCCGCACGACGCGCGGGTCGAACTCGGGGAAGGTCTCGAGCGTCGTCACGTTGAGCGCCACGACGCCGCCAATGAACACGAGCGCCAGTAGCACGCTCGGCGCCACCGGATTGCGGCAGAAGTACGAAATCAACTTGCCGCCGGGGCGGCCGTTGGACTCGGTCGCGGCCTCGTCGGACATCTCAAGCTCCCTCCGGGATGACCGCCCCCTCAGGGCGACTCGTGCGCAACCGCCCTGACCGCGAGTCCCTCGCGCACGCCCGGGATACGACCCACGACGACGCCCTCCCTTGCATCGAAGGCGCGCACCAGCCAGCCATCCTGCGCGTAACCGAGCGAGTCCGGCGTGTACGACGCAACCTTTCCGTCGTCGACCAGCCACACGCTGCCGTTTATCTGCATCGCCGCTTCGGGCAGCACGAAGACATTGGCGTAGGTCGGCCCGCCGAGGGACACGTTGGCGAAGGTCCCGGGCCGGGGCAAGACATGGCGTTCTTTCTGGTCGGCGATCTCGAGGTAGAGATTGGCGAGACGCGTGTTCACGTCGACGACGCGGGCTACGCGCTCCACTTCAGCGGCATAGGTACGGCCGTTGGCGGTAACCGTCGCCTTGCGGCCAATGGCGGGCTCAAGGACGTCCAGGTCGAAGTTGGATATCTTCGCCCGCACGCGCAGGCTGTGCTTCGGAAAGACGTCGCCCAGGTGCGACTCCAGTCCCTGTACCACTTGGCCTGCGGAAACCCTGGTGCTCGTAACGAAGCCGTCGAACGGCATCCGGATGCGGGTCTTGTCCAACGTCCTCTCGGCGATCGCTATGCGGACTTCCGCGCTGTCGACCTGGGCCTGCGCCTGCTGGATTTCGCCGTCCCTCGCGAGCCACGGGTGGAGGTCTTGACCGGGGCGGCGCTCCTTCAGGTCCGCCGCCCTGGCTTCTCCGTCCCGCTTCTCGCGCAGCTCGCCCAAGGCGAACTCAAGCCCGAATCGTGCGCGCGCAAGAGAGAGCTCGAAGTCGTCCCGCTCGATCTGAACCAGAGTCTCACCCGCCGAGAACTCGCCGCCGCTTCGGAAGTTGTCGGACACCATGACGATCCGCCCGGAAACCTCGGGGCGCACGTCTACAGTACCGAGCGTCGTCACCATGCCCGTCAGCCGCAGGTTTCGAGACGCTTCAGTGGGGACGGGGCGAATCACCGCCGCGGTCGGTTCGATGCGGCGTTCCGCTTCGTCCGGGTCGAGCTCGAGGTAGTCCCTACTCGGTGCCCGCGCGAAAAAGATGGCGGCGGCGACGACTCCTACGATGAGAACAAGCTGCAGCGCTCCGCGCCAGTTCGGGCCTTCGTCACCCGCAGATTCGGCCATCGTGTTCTCCTTCTTGAAGCGCCAACAGTAGTCATTTGCCTATGGCAAACCATCGAGTGCGAAGCTTGGCCAGCGACGGCGTCGTCTTCGTTGCTTGTCGTCCATCCCGCATCCGTTGGCGAAAGCGTGCGGTTTGCCGTCCTCGGGCAGGCCTTGCAGAGACAAGGATCCGACTTGGCCCGCCCAGGAACTGCGGCGTATTGATGCGCGCTTTCCCCTGATCAGCATCGCTGCGTCCGTCATCGGTTCCGTCTCCGGCTCCGACGCTCACCAAAGAAGGACGCGCCCCACTTTAGAGATGGGTGGCCCGATCCGCGCCCCCAACTTTGGGGAATCTTCCAAGCATCCGGCCGAGCGTCGCCATGAATCCGGACGACGCGCCTGGCCCCATCACCCTCCGAAGCTCGTCCGTCGTCAAGTCCGACAGGCTGTTAGAACTCCCACACGAGTAGGGCCTGAACGGCGCTTTCGTCAGTCGCGGGATCGCCGAGCTTGTTCAGCCAGAACTGGTACTCGATGCCAACCGCGATCCGTTCGGTCGCGTGCCACTGCAACTGGGGCTGCGCGAGGATCCAGGACGCCACCTTGCCGCCGAGTTCGTTGGTTCGTTCGCCAACGTACTCGATGTGTCCCTCGACGCTGAATTGCGCTCCGCCGACCTTGAACGGCCGGGCGAAGTTGAAGTCGACGAGCACGGTGTCGCTCTCGGAGGGTGCCCCGTCCGATGCGATGCCTTCGCTGTCGTCCATGAGCGCCATGACATCGAGGTTCGCGAATGCGAAGCCTTCGATGGCGAGCGCGAGGCGCAGGCCGGCGGCGTACTTGCGCGCATTGGCGTCCGCCGCCCAGTTGACGCCGCCAATCAGACCGACATCGGTCACCGGACCCCCGGCGATCGGCCTCCCGGCCATCTTGCCGAGGCTGAGGTTTGCGTATGCCTCGCCATAGACATCGAAGTCCTGGAAGCCGCTTTTCTGCGAGTCGAGCACATCGAAGAAGAAAAACGTGTCGCCGAACTTCCATTCGCTGGCATGCTGCAGCGTGTAGATGACGTGGTCGGCGCTGCCGCCGCCGGCGAACTCCGGCACATCGAGGTGCCCGACCTGAAGTTGCAGTTCGGTGTTGCTCCACTCGGCGGCCCCGGTACAGGGCGTCAGCAACAGGGCCGCAAGCGCAGACGCGAATCGCGTCAGGTGATTCGACCTCAGCATCTCGTTACCTTTACCGCAGCATGAGCTTCCGAGCGAAGGTGGCTGCGTCAAAAATACACCTCGATGGAACTACCGAGCCAGGAACGCGACGCCGGCCGTTGTTTGCGGAAGACTGGGCTCCTTTGCCGTGGAGTTTGTAGAACCAATATAGATAGCGTGTACACTGCGAGCGGCGAAAGGGTGTGGGGTTCTCGAACTAGACGGTAACCGAGCCGACGGGGTCGTCGATCGCGCGGCCTGTCAGACGCTGACATGATCCGTTGCCGGCTCACCCTTTTCCTTTCTCTAGCTTGCGAGGTTGAACAAGAATGGCCGAAGCGCAGGACGCCCCGAAGTGGCGCGGAATCGTCCAACTCGCCGTCGTCGTTGCAGTGGTTCTTGCGGCGATCCTTTTGGCGACGGCCCCGCAGCAGGAGTTCCTGGAACTCGATTCCGACACCGCGCGGCGCAGCGTCGAACTCACCGCGGCGACAGCCGGGCAGTGCCTTCCGGCTTCCGGTCGCACGAGTACGCCGAGCGCAGCATGAGCGAACATTCCGCGGGAAGCGGGGCCTCCGGCGGCGTCCTATCGGCGGCCCGGGTCAAGAAAGCGATCACGGTGGTGGCCGTCGGGCTTGTCTCCGGCGTGAGCCTTCTGATTGGCGAGATCGCGCTCGCAGCCCTGGTCTTCTCGGGAGATCTGGCGCCGTACCTTTCCCAGGGCATTGGCCTTCTGCTGTTCGGCATTCTCGCGGGATGCGTCGTCATTGCCCTCGGCAGCGGCTTTCTCGGCGCGGTCTCGGCGCCCGCGGTGCCGACCATGCTCATGCTCGGCGTGATCGGCGCTTCGCTGACGGCCACGGGAGACGCGCTGTTTCCCACCATGGTTGCGATCATCGCCGTGTGTTCGCTGGCGACGGCGGCTTTCGCCCTGCTCATCTCCCGTTTCCGGCTCGCCAACCTGGTGCGCTTCATCCCCTACCCGGTGTCCTCGGGATTTGTAGCGGGCACCGGCGGAATCGCCTGCTGGCTGGCGCTTTCGCTCATGGGTGTGAGGCCGGAGGCGGAGGCCCTGGCGGTGCTTTTCGAGCCGCTCGTGGCGGCGAACTGGGGTATCGGTATCGCCTATGGCTTCGGCCTCTATTTCGCCACCCAACGCTGGAACAGCTTCCTGCTGATGCCGGTCAGCTTCATCGCGGTCGCCGCCCTCTGTCACCTCGGCCTGATGGCAACAGGCACCAGCGGCGCCGATGCCGGGGCGGCCGGTTTCCTGTTCGCGGGCCTATCGGACGCCAACCTTTGGCCCCCGGTCACCCTCGACGATGCGGCCAGGGTCGACTGGACCGCCGTCGCCGCCCAGATTCCCAACATCCTGACGCTGGTGCTGGTGACCCTGCTCTGCGTCGTGATTTACACCGGGGGCCTCGAAGTCGCATCAAACCGGGAACTGGACTGGAACCGGGAGTTCCGCGCCATCGGCCTCGGCAGCGCCCTCGCCGGCGTAGGCGGCGGCCCCCCGAGCTGCCCGGTGGTACCCACCTCGTTGCGCAGCCTGATGTTCCGGGTCGACCTGCGCAGCACCGGAGTCATCGCGGGGCTGGTGATGGCTTCGCCCCTGCTGTTCGGCGACGCCGTGTTCAGGCTCGTCCCGGTGCCGCTCATGGGCGGCGTGCTGCTGTTCACAGGCCTCGCGCTGATCGACCAATGGCTGCTGAAGGTCCGCAAGCGCGTGCCACCCGTCGACTATGCCGTCATAGTCGCGATGTTCGTCACCATCCTGGTCTTTGGCTTCTTCGAGGCGGTGGCGCTCGGCATGAGCATCGTCGTCATCGCCTTCGTGGTGCGCATGAGCCGGGCCGGCGTCATCGACGCCACGTTTACGGCGCAGGAGGTGCACAGCAATCGAGCGCGGCCGGTGCCGGACCGCGTCATCCTTCGCCGCGACGGTTTCAGGGTCACAGGCTATCGGCTAAAGGGTTACCTGTTTTTCGGCGGCGGTCAGCCGCTCGCCGACCGGCTGAAGGCAGCGCTCGACGACGAACCGAGGCCGCTGTGCATGCTGCTCGACTTCACGGCGGTCACCGGCCTCGACTTCTCGAGCGTCAACGCCATGTGCCGGTTCATTCTGGCGGCTCAAGGCGCAGGCACGGAAGTGGTCATTGCCGCCGCTCCCGACGGGCTCGGCGAAGAACTGCGCCGCAATCTGTCGCCGCCGGCATACGCGGCACTGGTGTTCGCCGCCGACTGCGACCGGGCGCTGGAGCATTGTGAAGACCGCGTCATCGCCGAGCATGGGCCCGACGACGCGCCGGAGTCTCGTTCGGATCTGCTCGCTGCGGCCAGCGCCGAGCTGGAGCAGCACCTCGATCGCCAGGTGCGCTTCGAGGACCTTGTCGACCGGCTGGAGGGTTGGTTCGAGCGCCGTGAATACGGGGCTGGCGCAACGCTCCTGGCCGCCGGGGAAGCCATCGGTGTCCTGGAACTCGTCACGGCCGGCTCGGCGTCGGTCCGTGACGAAGCCGGCGCACGCGTGCGCACGGTCGGGCCCGGCGAGGCGGTAGTGGCGCGGCTGCCGTCCAATGCCGAGAGAGCTTCGGCCGCGGTCGTCGCGGAAGCGGCATGTACTACCGCGGCGCTGTCGGTCGCGGCCGTGCGCCTGCTCGAAGAGAGCGACCGCGAGCTTGCTCTGCAACTGTACCGATACCTGCTCGACTCGACTATACTCGCCGGCGCGTCGGGGGCTGCCGTCACCGGTGTCAAGCCGAATGCGTCAATCCGGGGGGGTTAAGCGCGAATGTCTGATTCTGATGCCGAAGACCGCGACTCCGCGACGCCGCGCTGGCGGGGCATTGCTCAGCTCGGCGTCATCGTTGCGGTGATCCTGGCCGCGATCTTCTTCGCCCGGGCCCCGAGCCGCGAATTCCTCGAAATCGACCCCGAGCTGGCGGCGGCCCGCGTCGAGGCCACCGCCGCGGTGATCGACCCGGTCTCCACGCAGGCATTCCACAAGGTGGTGCTGACCGGCACGGTGACCACGCTCGGCAACGTGGCGGTGATACCCGAGGTGTCCGGCGAGGTGGTCTGGGTGTCGGAGAACTTCCGCAGCGGCACGTCCTTCCGCGCCGACGAGACCTTGGCCAGGGTCGACGCGCGCGAATTCGAGATCAACCTGGAGAAGGCGAGGCTCGGGCTTGTTGTGGCCCAGCAGAACCTCCGGCAGAGACGGGACGAGATGGCGCGGATGGCCGAACTCCGAGGGGGATTCCCGAACCCGGCCGCGCAGCCTTTCTTCGGGGTGGAGGGATTCCTCGGCACCGAGGGGACGATCGAGAAGGCGGAAGCGCTCATCGAGGCGGCGCGCAAGGACATCGCGCTGGCCGAGATCGCGCTGGACGAGACAAGGATCCGGATGCCCTTCGACGGCCATGTTCGGGGCACCGTACTGTCCGCCGGGCAGGTGGTCGAGCGCGTCGTCACCAACATGGGCGATGTCTACGCGAAGCACCAGTTGCGGGTGCGTGCCCGCATTTCGGCCTTCGACCTGAACTCGCTGCAGCCGGTGATCGGCCGCCGCGCCATCGCGGTCGCCGATGGCCGCGCATACGAAACCGTAGTCGAACGGGTCTCGAAAGAGGTCGACATCGAGACGCGCCTGGCCAGCCTCTACCTCGAGGTGCTCGACCAGGAGAACGCCCCGATGCTGCCCCCGCCCGGCACGTTCGCGGACGTGACGGTGGAAGGGCCGATGCAGGACCGCGTATTCGTGCTGCCGGAATCGGCGCTGCAGATCAACGGCAGCGTCTGGCTCGTCGACGACGGCGAGCTCACCGCCTTCACGCCGGCTTCGGTGGGCTACAACGACGCGGGCTGGATAGTGCAGGCGTTCGATGCCCGTGACGGAATCGTGGTAGGCCGCGTCCCAGGAGCCCGCGAGGGGCTGGCCGTCAATGCCGTTGCCGCCGAAGAGGCGCAGTAACCAGCCGCCGCGGCGAGCAGGCAGGGATTCCACCCATGGCTGAGTCCGAGACCATCGGCGCTCCGGACGCGAACGTCCGCCAAGGGGTGCTCGCCTACTTCGCACGAAACCCCGTCGCCGCCAACGTCCTCCTGTTCCTCCTCTTCGTCGGCGGCCTGATCGCCTCGGACCTGACCACGCTCGAGACCTTTCCCGCCTACGACCCGCGCATCGTCCGCGTCGAAGTGCCGTATCCGGCCGCGACGCCCGCGGAGGTCGAGGAAGACATCGTCAAGCGCATCGAGGAAAGCCTGGTGGGCACCATTGGCGTCGCGCGCACCATCGCAAGTTCCAGGGAGGAACTCGCTGTTGTCGACGTGGAGATGGAACCGTTCGCCGACGACATCGATACGCTGAACTTCGTGCGCACGGCCATCGAGCGGATAGAGGACTTCCCGCCGCTCAATGCCGACGAGCCGGAGGTCACTAAGGTCGAGACCAGCCGCAGCGTGCTGACCGTCGCCGTCAGTTCCGGCGCCCTCGACCCCTACGCGCTGCGCGCCGCCGCGGAAGGACTGCGGGACCGCCTGCTGCTGCTGCCGAGCATATCGATCGTGGATCTGTTCGGCACGAAGGACCAGGAAATCCAGGTGGAACTCAGCGAAGAGACGCTGCGCCAGTACGGCATCACCCTGGACCATGTGGTGACCGCCATCCGCGGCACCTCGGTGAACGTCACCGGCGGCGAACTGCGCACGGGGTCCGGCGACATCATCATGAGCACCCTGGCCAAGCGCGACTACGCCGAGCAGTTCGCCGACGTGGTGGTCATTGCGCGGGCGGACGGTTCGCTGGTGCGCCTCGGCGACATCGCCCGGCTGCATGACAGCCTGCTGGAGCACGACACCGTCACGACCGTCAACGGCGTTCCCACCATCTTCCTTCAGGTGAAGGTCTCGTCCGATACCTCGCCGCAGCAGGCGAGCAGCGAGGTGCGGGAGTATCTGGCGGGCTTCGAGGCGCCCGAAACCGTAGCGGTCGCGGTCTGGGAAGACGAGACGTGGGCGGTCGAGGACCGCATGTATCTGATCTTCAAGAACGGGATGTTTGGCCTCATCCTCGCGTTTACCGTCCTCATGCTCCTGTTCGACCTGCGCATCGCAACCTGGGTGGCGCTCGGGGTTCCGGTGGTGTTCGTGGCCTCGCTGATCGTCTTTCCGTTCCTCGGACTCACGCTCAACGTCATCACGCTGTTCGCGTTCTTCATGCTGATCGGCATCGTCGTCGACGACGCGATCGTGGTGGGCGAGAGCATCGCCACCCACCGATCGCGCGGAGAAACCGGCGCGGAGGCGGCCATAGCCGGCACGCGCGAGGTCCTGGCCCCTATCGCGGTGGGCGCCTTCACGACCATGGCGGCGTTTGCGGCGCTCCTGCCCCTCGACGGCGTGATCGGCCAGATGTTCGCCGTGATCCCGATCGTCGTGATCGTCGTGTTGCTGCTGTCGCTGTTCGAAGCCGCCCTGGTGCTGCCCGGCCATCTGGCAAGACCCGGGAGCTGGAGCGCCTGGCCCCTGTCTGCGGTGCAGCAGCGCTGCCACGCCGCCGTGCAGGCGATGATCGAGGCCCGCATCGTGCCCCTGATCTCGTGGTCGGTAAGGCGCCCGCAGTGGCCGCCGGTCATCGTCGCGGGCAGCGTTCTCGTTGCCGGCGCGCTGCTCGTATTCGGCATCGTCCGCTTCGACCCGGGCCTCAGGATAGTGGACGAGAAAAACGTCCAGGTCGACCTGACGCTGCCGCAGGACGCGCGGCCGGAAGACCTCCAGGCCGCCACAGACTACGCGGTGGCGGCGGCGGAACGCGTGAACGACGAGCTCGGCGGCCGGGCGATCGATGCCACCGCCACGGCAATCGGCCACCACTTCCCGCTGGAGTCCTATCGCGGGGCGGACGCGCACCGGTACCGCGGCAATCTGGCGTCGGTGCAATTGCGGCTTTATCCGCCTGATGTGCGCGGCGTGACCATCGAGGAGCTGCAACACCGGTGGCGCCTGCGCCTGGCCGGCATGCCGGGCGTCGAGTCGCTCGGCTTCCCCACCCGCCAGGCGCAGACGACGAACGCGCTTTCGTACGCGCTGATTCATCCGGACTCCGAGGTGCTCGCCGAGGCCGCCCGGGAACTCGGCGAGGATCTCGCCCGGCTGGACGGGGTCGGCCACATCGGCGACTCGATCGAGCGCGGCAAACGCCGCTTCGATGTGCGCCTGACGCCCGCCGGAGACGCGGCCGGCCTCACCGCGGCATCGGTGGCCACCCAGTTACGCAACGGCTTCTACGGCGCCGAAGCGCAGCGCATCCAACGGGGCCGGGAAGAGGTCCTGGTCATGGTGAGGTACCCCCAGGACCGGCGCACCAGCTTTGCGGAGCTCTTGAACGAGCGCATCAACCTGCCGGCCAGCCGGGAGCAGGTGCCGCTCTACACGGTGGCCGAGATCACCGAGACGCGCAGCGTCGCCAACCGGCTGCGAATAGACGGGCGCAGCGCGGTGGTGGTCACCGCCGGATACGATGGGGCGCGCCTGTTCGAGGGCGACCTCGCGGAAGCGGTGGACGAGCGGATTCTCCCGCGGCTCCAGAACCGCTACCCCGAAATCACGATTCGCTCGCATGGAGCGAACCGGGACCTCGAGCGCCTCGCAGGCACCCTGGCCCTCGCGATCCCCATCGTGCTGCTGGTCATGTACTGCCTGATCGCCTCGTTCCTGCGCAGTTTCGTGCAGCCGCTCCTTGCCCTGGCGGGCATTCCAATGGCATTCGTGGGCGCGGTGGCGGGGCACCTGCTGCTGGGCTACGACTTCAGCGCCACATCGGTGTTCGGGCTGCTCGCGGTCTCCGGCGTCGTCGTCAACGACACGATTCTCCTGTTGTATCGATACAACCAGATGGTGCCCGGTTCCGGAGTCCCCGAGATCGCAGCCGTTTCCGCGGCCACCCGACAGCGCGCGAGGGCCATCCTGCTGACGAGCGTGACGACTCTCCTGGGTCTGCTGCCGATCCAGTTCATCGGCGACGAGGGCATGCGGTTCCGGGTCTCGCTCGCGGTCAGCGTCGCCGCGCGACGATGACCCAGATCTCGGCGTCGGG
>JAPPDJ010000159.1 GCA_028824555.1 Gammaproteobacteria bacterium
TCATGATGATGCTCGACGTGATGTAGGGCATGACACCGAGCGCGAGGATGCTCATTCGCTCCAGTGCGCCGCCGGAGAACATGTTGAACAGATCCAGAATGCCGCCCTGCTGGGCGTCGAAGAGGTTGCGCAGTTGCTCCGGGTTGATGCCGGGCACGGGAATGTGCGTGCCTATCCGATACACGAGCAGGGCAAACAGCACGAACAGGAGCCGGCCGCGGAGCTCCGAGAGCCCGGCCTGCGTACCTGCCAGCGATGGTCCCGGACCACGCATCAGCCAATGCTCTCCTCAGCGTCAGGCTCTGCCGCCGACGCGTTGTCGGGAGTCTCTTGCGCACCATCTGCGGCCGGCGGACGCTTCCCCGGCGCAACGCTCCCTCCCGCCGCTTCGATGGCAGCCTTGGCGCCACGGCTGACGCCGAGCCCATAGACGTTGACGGCGCGGGAGGTTTCGCCGGAAAGGAAAATGCGTGCCCGGGTGCAGCGCTTGGCCACAACGCCAGCGTCCTTAAGTGCCTTGAGGTCGATGGTCTCGCCCTCCACTCGCGCCAGTTCGCCGAGACGCACTTCGGCGGTGCGGGCACCGATGCGGGAGTTGAAGCCGAATTTCGGCAGCCGCTGCTGCAAGGGCAGCTGGCCGCCCTCGAAGCCGGGCCGCACGTTGCCGCCGGAGCGGGACTTCTGCCCCTTGTGGCCGCGCCCCGCCGTCTTGCCTTGGCCCGCGCTGATGCCCCGCCCGACACGCTTTTTCTGCCGTTTGCTGCCGGCGGCTGGCTTGAGTTCGTTGAGTCTCATGGGTTCGCTTCCTCGACTTCGAGCAGATAGTCGATCTTGCGGATCATGCCCCGCACCGCGGGGGTGTCTTCGAGTACGCGGGACGAACCGATGCGGCGCAGCCCCAGGCCCCGAATGCAGGCGCGGTGCTTGCGCAGGCGGCCGTGCGGCGACTTCACCAAGCGTACCTTGACGGTAGCCGTGTTCGATGTGGTTGCTTCGGACATGATCGGTCTCTCGCGCCCTCTTTACTGCGCTTCCGGCGCGTTCGTAGCGTCCGGCGCGTCGGCGGTGCCCGCTTCATCGCCAGACGAGGGTTCCGCTGCAGCTTCATCGCCAGACAAAGGCTCCGCTGCAGCTTCATCGCCAGACGAAGACTCCGCCACGGCTTCATCGCCAGACGAAGACTCCGCCACGGCTTCATCGCCAGACGAAGCCTCGGCCGCGGCATCGCCCTCGGCCGGTGCCAGCGCCGCCGCCAGGGCATCCGCCTCATCGGCGGCTTCTACCGCTAGCTCCTCGCCGGCATCCTGGTCCGCCTCGTCCCGGCCACCGCCGTTCGGCAGCGCCGCCAGGAGTTCCGCCACCGTCTTGCCGCGCCGCGCCGCGATGGCGTCCGGCGACTGCATGGTGGTGAGCGCGTTGAAGGTGGCACGCACCACGTTGACGGCGGTGGTGGAACCGTAGCACTTCGCCAGCACGTTGCGCACGCCAGCCGCCTCAAGCACGGCTCTCATGCTGTCCCCGGCAATGACGCCGGTGCCTTCCGAAGCCGGCCGCATGAAGATGGTGGAAGCGCCGTGGCGGCGGGTGATCGGATACCACAGCGTGTCGCCGTTCAGCTCCACGTCCACCATGTTGCGCCGCGCCGCCTCCATGGCTTTTTCGATGGCGACCGGCACTTCCTTGGCGCGACCGCGGCCGAAGCCGACCCGGCCGTTGGCGTCGCCAACCACGGTCAGCGCCGTGAAGCCGAACTGCCGCCCGCCCTTGACCACCTTGGAGACGCGATTGACCTCGACGAGTTTCTCGACGAGGCCCTCTTCCTTGATTTCCTCGGAGTAGGCCATATCAGAACCTCAGTCCCCCTTCTCGTGCAGCCTCTGCAAGCGCTCGCACGCGACCGTGATACTTGTATCCAGCGCGGTCAAAGGCCACCGTCTCGACGCCGGCGGCGAGCGCCCGCTCGGCGATCAGGCGACCCACCTTGGCCGCCGCATCGACGTTGCCGGTGGCCGCTTCGCGCATCGACTTGTCGAGCGTAGACGCCGACGCCACCACCCGGTCGGAACGGTCTGCCGTGCGCTCGTCGCCGCCCTGACCGCCGCCGCCACGGATGATCTGGGCATACATGTGCCGCGGCGTGCGATGCACCGTCAGCCGCAGCGCGCCGAGTTCGCGGATCTTCATCCGCGTCCGGCGTGCCCTGCGCAATCGACTGTTCGTTCTCGCGCTCATCGATTCGTCCTGCTTTCTCCCATTGACTCGCGGCCCCATTCCTCGAGGCCACGGGCCCCTACTTCTTCTTGCCTTCCTTGCGGCGCACCCGCTCGCCGGCATAGCGCACGCCCTTGCCTTTGTACGGCTCCGGCGGGCGAAAGGCGCGGATTTCCGCCGCCACCTGGCCCACAAGCTGCTTGTCCACGCCCGCAACCACCACTTCGGTTTGGCTGGGCGTCGTGATGGAAATCCCGTCCGGTGACGAAAAGTCGATGGGATGGGAGAAGCCGAGTTGCAGGTTGAGTCGCTTGCCCTGGGCCTGGGCGCGATAGCCAACGCCCTGCAGTTCGAGCCGCTTCTCGAAGCCCTCGGTGACGCCGGTGACCATGTTGTTGACCAGCGAGCGCACCGTGCCCGCCAAGGCCCGTGACTGGCGGTCCCCGGCCGCCGGCGCGAAGCTGATCTCTGTGCCCTCGCGCGCGACGTTGACGCGCCCCGGCAGCGGCATCGACAGGGAGCCTTTGGAACCCTTGACGGTGATGCTGTCGGTGCCGAGTTGCACATCGACGCCGCTCGGCACGGACACGGGACTGCTGGCAACGCGAGACATGGCTAGAACACCGTGCAGAGGACTTCGCCGCCGACGCCGGCGCGGCGCGCGGCCGCATCCGTCATCACGCCGAGATTGGTGCTCACCACGGCGACGCCGAAGCCGCCCCGAACGCTCGGCAGCTCGTCGCACTTGCTGTAGATGCGCAGCCCCGGCCGGCTGACGCGGTTGATCTCTTCGATCACGGGCTCGCCCTCGTGGTACTTGAGCTCGATGATGAGCTTCGCCCCCACGCCCTTCTCGGACTGGAACGAGGCGATGTAGCCCTGATCGTGCAGCACTTCGGAAATCGCCACCTTCTGGCGCGACGTCGGCATCGAAACCCGCCCATGACGGGCCGACTGCGCATTGCGGATGCGCGTCAGCATGTCGGCGATGGGGTCTTGCAGGCTCATCTTGTCTCGTTTTCTCAATCAGCTTTAAACCAAGCCAGCAGTTCGCGCAAGCAAACTGCCACCGCGCCCGTCGGGCGCCCGGCTACCAACTCGCCTTGACGAGGCCCGGCACGTCGCCGCGCATCGCGGCCTCGCGCAGCTTCGTGCGGCCGAGGCCAAACTTGCGATACACGCCCCGCGGCCGACCGGTGACGCCGCAGCGACGCTGCAGCCGCACCGGGCTCGCGTTGCGCGGCAGCTTCTGCAAGGCGAGCTGGGCGTCCCAGCGCTCATCGTCTGTGGCATTGCGGTCGCCGATAATCTTCTTTAGCGCCACCCGCTTGGCCTCGTATTTCGCGACGGTCTTCTCGCGCTTTTTCTCGCGCTCAAGAATGCAGGTCTTTGCCATTGCCTTTCAGTTCCTAGATTGACTCGGCACGGGCGACCACAAGGGTCGCCCCTACCGAGGCTTTGGTTTGGCGTTGCTGAGCGATCGTTGCCGTCGGTGTCACGAATCCATCCTTTTAGGTGCGGAACGGGAAGCGGAAGCCGCGCAAGAGTGCGAGCCCCTCTTGGTCCGTTTGCGCCGTGGTGGTGACGGTGATGTCGAGGCCGCGGATGCGATCGATGCTGTCGTAGTCGATCTCGGGGAAGACGATCTGCTCGGCGATGCCCATCGAGAAGTTGCCGCGGCCGTCGAAGGCGCGCGGGTTGAGGCCGCGGAAATCGCGCATCCTCGGGATGGCGATGCCGATCAGGCGCTCGACGAACTCGTACATGCGCGCCCGGCGCAGGGTGACCTTGCAACCGATGGGCCAGCCCTCGCGAATCTTGAAGCCGGCCTCGGAGCGGCGAGCGCGAGTGACGATGGGTCGCTGGCCAGCGATGAGGGCGAGGTCCCGGGCAGCGCTGTCCATCACCTTGCGGTCGCCCACGGCGTCGCCCACGCCCATGTTCAGTGTCACCTTCTCGAGCCTCGGCGCCTGCATGGGGCTGCCGTAGCCGAACTCGCGCATGAGCTCCGGGCGGATTTCGGCCTCGTATTGCTGCAGCAGCCGGTTGCGTTCGGCCGCGCTTTCGTTCGCCACGTCGTTCACCTACTCGTCCACCCGCTCGCCGTTCGACTTGAAGTAGCGCACGCGCTCGCCATCCTCCATCCGAATGCCCACCCGGTCGGCGCGTTCCGTGTCCGGGTTGAAGATGGCGACGTTGGAGGGATCGATGGGTGCCTCCTTGGTTTGGATGCCACCTTCCTCGTTCTGCTGCGGATTGGCGCGCACATGCTTGTAAACCATGTTGACGCCGGCGACGATGAGCTTGCCGTTCGGCAGCACGCGGGTAACCTCGCCGCGCGCGCCCCGGTCGCGTCCGGCGATCACCACCACTTCGTCCTCTCGGCGGATTTTGCGCATCTTCCCTGCCTCAAGCTGCCTACAAGACTTCCGGCGCCAGCGAAACGATGCGCATGAAGTTCTCCGTGCGCAGTTCCCGCGTCACCGGGCCGAAGATGCGGGTGCCCACCGGCTGCAACTGTTGCGTCAGGAGCACCGCGGCGTTCTGATCGAAACGGATCAGCGAGCCGTCCGTGCGCCGCACGCCTTTGCGCGTGCGCACAACCACAGCGTTCATCACCTGGCCCTTGCGCACGCGTCCGCGCGGCGCCGCTTCCTTCACGGACACCTTGATGACGTCGCCAATGCCGGCATAGCGCCGGTGCGAGCCGCCGAGCACCTTGATGCACTGCACCCGGCGGGCACCGCTGTTGTCGGCGATGTCGAGCATGGATTCGGTCTGGATCATGGCGCCAGCTCTCTCTCAGGAGCGGCTGAAGGCTCTTCTTTCTCAGGAGCGGCTGAAGGCTCCTCTTTTTCGGGAGCGGCTGAAGGCTCGTCCACAGCCGCAGAAGGCCCCTGGGGGCCGGCCCGCTCCACAATGCTGTCGAGCGCCCAGCTCTTGGTCTTGGAGATGGGGCGGCTTTGGACGATGCTCACCACGTCGCCCTCGTTCGCCGAGTTGGCCTCGTCGTGGGCGTGCAGGCGCGTGGAACGGCGAATGAACTTGCCGTAGATGGGGTGCTTGACGCGCCGCTCGATGCGCACGGTGATGGTCTTGTCGGCCTTGTTCGAGGTGACGACGCCCACCAGCGAGCGTCTGAACGCCGCTTCCGGCGGCGAAGCTGCCCCCTCTTGGAGCTGGCCTTCGGCTTCAGGCATCGGCCTTCTCCTCGACGTTTTCTTGCGGCGCTGCTGTCACCGTCTCTTCCACCTGTTCTGTCGTTGCCTCGGCCTGCTCTTGCTGAGCCTCCGCCAGCGCCTCGGCTGCCAGCGCCTTCTCCTGCATGACGGTGTTGACCCGGGCGATGTCACGCCTGGCCTCGCGCAGCAGGTGCGTTTGCGGCAGCTGCTCGCTGGCACGCTGCATCCGCAGGTTGAATTGCTCGCGGCGCAGGCGCACAAGTTCCTCCTGGAGCTCAGGCAACGCCTTTTCTCTCAGTTCCGACGCGATCATGGCTGGCTTCTCGCTTCTTTCATCCGCTTCACATCGTCATGCGTCGGACGAAGGCGGTGCGGAACGGCAGCTTCGCCGCCGCCAGCGCCAGCGCCTCGCGGGCGTCCTCTTCGCTGACGCCTTCCATTTCGTAAAGCACACGTCCCGGCTGGATTTGCGCGACCCAGTATTCGACTGCGCCCTTGCCCTTGCCCTGCCGCACTTCGAGCGGCTTCTTGGTGATGGGCTTGTCGGGGAAGACGCGAATCCATATCTTGCCGCCGCGACGGATGCGCCGGGTCATGGCGCGACGACCGGCCTCGATCTGCCGCGCCGTCATGCGGCCACGGCCGAGGGACTTGAGGCCAAATTCGCCGAACGCGACGCGGCTGCCGCGATTGGCAAGCCCTCGATTGCGGCCCTTCTGCTGCTTTCGGTAGCGGGTTCTTTTTGGCTGAAGCATCGTCTCTCTCGCGTTCTGAATCGCTTGCGGTTTGGCTATCCCTCGTCAGGAGGCCTGCCGCACCTCCTCGCCGCCGCCGATCACCTCGCCCTTGAAGATCCACACCTTGATGCCGAGGATGCCGTAGGTGGTCTTCGCCTCGGCGGTGGCGTAATCGATGTTGGCGCGCAGCGTGTGCAGCGGCACCCTGCCTTCGGCATAGGTCTCCGAGCGGGCGATCTCCGCGCCGCCGAGACGGCCCGCCACCCGCACCTTGATGCCCTCGGCGCCGAGCCGCATGGCGTTCTGGATCACCCGGCGCATGGCGCGCCGAAACTGCACCCGCCGTTCGAGTTGCTGCGCCACGTTCTGCGCCACGAGCAGGGCATCCGTCTCGGGCTTGCGGATTTCCTCCACGTTGATGTGTACCGGCACGCCCATCATGGCCGCGAGCTGCACCCGCAGCCGTTCCACGTCCTCGCCCTTCTTGCCGATGACGATGCCGGGGCGGGCGGTGTGAACCGTGATGCGGGCGGTCTGTGCGGGACGCTCGATCTCCACCTTGCTCACCGACGCCTGCGAGAGGCGCTCGCGCAGGAAGTCGCGCACCTCGAGGTCGTTCAGGAGGTAGCGCGAGTAGTCCTGCTTGTCGGCATACCAGACGGAGTTGTGCTCCTTGACGATGCCGAGCCGCATTCCGTTTGGATTGACTTTCTGTCCCATGTTTTCGCCTTCGCGTGCGCTCTTTGCCTTTAGATGCTCCGGTGCAACCGGTTTCGAGGAGAGCGCTCGCCGTTATCTCCCGTTAGCCGTCGAAGCCGTCCGACACCGTGACCGTGACGCGGGCGGTGCGTTTGAAGATGCGGTCTGCCCGCCCCCGTGCCCGGGGCCTGAGCCGCTTCATCGTCGTACCCTCGCCGACGTAGATTTCCGACACGGAAAGCTCGTCCACGTCGGCGCCCTCGTTGTTTTCCGCATTGGCGATGGCCGACTCGAGCACCTTGCGCACCAGCGGCGCCCCCTTCTGCGTGTCGAAGACCAGTATGTTGAGCGCATCCTCCACCGCCTTGCCGCGGATCTGGTCCGCGACCAGCCGGAGCTTGCGCGGCGACACCCTGAGGCGCTTTGCCGTGGCGCTAACCTGCATTGTCTTTCTCCGCCTGCCCTTCGCCCGTGCCTAACGCCGCGCCTTGCGGTCGGCGGCATGGCCTCGATAGGTGCGCGTGGGGGCGAACTCGCCGAGCTTGTGCCCGACCATGTCCTCGGAGATGTACAGTGGCACGTGCTGGCGCCCGTTGTGGACGGAAATGGTCAGCCCCACCATGTCCGGCACGATCATCGACCGCCGGGACCAGGTGCGAATCGGCCGCCTGTCCTTGTTCTGCACGGCCTCGCCCACCTTCTTCATCAAGTGAAGGTCCACGAAGGGCCCCTTGCGCAACGACCTCGGCATCGTCCTTGTCCCGTCCCTAGCGACGCCCGCCGCCGCGGCGGCGAACGATGAGTTTGTCCGTGCGCTTGTTCTTGCGCGTCTTGAAGCCCTTGGTGGGCACGCCCGTGGGCGACACCGGATGCCGGCCGCCGGACGACTTGCCCTCGCCGCCGCCGTGCGGATGGTCCACCGGGTTCATGGCGACCCCACGCACCGTCGGCCGAATGCCGCGCCAGCGACTCGCGCCAGCCTTGCCGAGCGAACGCAGGTTGTGTTCGCTGTTGCCCACCTCGCCAAGCGTTGCCCGACACTCCGCGAACACCCGCCGCATCTCGCCGGAGCGCAGCCGCAGCGTCGCATAGGCGCCTTCGCGAGCCACCAGTTGGCAGGAAGCCCCGGCGCTGCGCGCAAGCTGCGCCCCCTTGCCGGGCTTGAGCTCGACGCAGTGGATCACGCTGCCTACCGGCATGTTGCGCAGCGGCATAGAGTTGCCGGGGCGAATAGGCGCGCTGGTGCCCGAGACGAGCTGATCGCCCGCCGACACGCCGCGCGGCGCGATGATGTAGCGCCGCTCGCCGTCGGTGTACTTCAAGAGGGCAATGTTGGCGGTGCGGTTGGGATCGTATTCGAGCCGCTCCACCACCGCGTTGATGCTGTCCTTGTTGCGCTTGAAGTCGATCTTGCGGTAGTGCTGCTTGTGGCCGCCGCCGCGATGCCGCGTGGTGATGCGGCCGTTGTTGTTGCGCCCGCCGGTCTTGCCCTGCTTCTCGACGAGCGGCTTGTACGGCGAACCCTTGTGCAGGTCCGGATGCACGACGCCGACGACGAAGCGCCGCCCCGGCGAGGTTGGCTTTGCCTTGACGACCGGCATCGCGCTAGCCCTCCACCGCCGTAAAGTCGATTTCCTGGCCTTCTTCGAGGCGGACGTACGCCTTCTTCCAGGACTTGAACCGCGACACGCCGCCGCGGAAATTGCGCTTCACCTTGCCCTTGACGTTGAGGGTGGTGACATTGGTGACCCGCACGTCGAAGATCGTCTCCACGGCGCGACGAATCTGCGCCTTGGTGGCGTCGGTGCGCACCTTGAAGGCATAGCGATTGCTCGCCTCGCCCATGATGGACGCCTTCTCGGAGATGTGCGGCTCGAGCAGCACGGTGTAGAGCCGATCCGGGGTCATGCCAGCCGCGCCTCCATCTTCTTCAGCGCCCCTTCGTCGATCAGCACGCGGTCGTGGCTGACGAGGCTCACCGGGTCCGCCGCGCTTGCACCCACCACATCCACGTGCGGCAGGTTGCGTGCAGAAAGGTGCAGGTTCGTCCCTACTTCATCGGCGACGATCAGGATGCGCTCGGGCATTCCCCCGCGCTTCGCCGCAGCGCCGTCCCCGTCGCCATTCCCATTGGAACTGGCGGCGGGCAGCATTTCATCGAGACGGGAGAGGAGAGTCTTGGTGCGGGGAGCGTCGAGGTCGAGGGGCGGGGAGACGAGGAGGCGATTCTGGCGGATGAGTTCGGACACGATGCAGGCGATGGCGCCTCGGTACATCTTGCGGTTGACCTTCACGGAATGATCTTGCGGCGATGCCGCAAAGGCCCGACCGCCGCCGCGCCAAAGCGGGCTGCGGATGCTGCCGGCGCGCGCCCGGTTGGTGCCCTTCTGCCGCCAAGGCTTGCGCCCGCCACCGCGCACGGCGGCGCGATTCTTCTGCGCGCGGGTGCCGGCACGGGCACCGGCGAGCCAGGCAACCACCACCTGATGCACCAGAGGCTCGTTGAATTCGCGGCCGAAGGCGTCAGACACTTCGACGACCCCGCCTTCGGTCGTGGCCACCGATACCGTCACGATTGCTGCTCCTCGGCAGCCTTGACGGCCGGTCGCACGCACACGTCGGCTCCTGCCGGCCCCGGCACCGCGCCCTTGACGAGCAAGAGACCACGCTCGGCATCCACCCGCACCACCGTGAGGTTCTGCACGGTGACCCGGGCATTGCCCATGTGTCCGGACATCTTCTTGCCCTTGAACACTCGCCCCGGGGTTTGGCATTGGCCGATCGAACCCGGCGCCCGGTGGGAGAGCGAGTTGCCGTGGGTGCTGTCTTGGCTGTGGAATTTCCAGCGCTTGATGACGCCGGCATAGCCCTTGCCGCGGGAGGTGCCGAACACGTCCACCTTCTCGCCCATATCGAACTGATCGACGCCGAGTTCCGCGCCGGGGGCCAGTGCATCGCCGAGCGGTTCGGCGGTGCGAAACTCCCAAAGCCCGCGCCCGGCCTCGGTACCGGCTTTGGCGAAATGGCCCGCCAAGGGCTTGCTCACCCGGCTCGCCTTCACCTCGCCGCAGGTGACCTGCACGGCGTCATAGCCGTCGTTCGCCGCCGTCTTCACCTGCGTGACGCGGTTGGGCTCGACATGGATGACGGTCACGGGGATGGACTCGCCCTCCTCCGTGAACACGCGCGTCATGCCGCTCTTTCTGCCTACGACCCCGATGGCCATCTTGTCTCTCGTTTCGTCCTTGATCTTGTTCTTGGCTACTGCTGCTTTGCTTGCCGCCCTACCAGCCCAAAAGAAAACGCCGCCTTGAAGAAGGCGGCGTTTCGGGGTTTGGTGCTAGTTCAGGCTGATGCGCACCTCGACACCGGTTGCCAAATCGAGCTTCATCAGCGCATCCACGGTCTTCTCGGACGGCTCGATGATGTCGAGCAGGCGCTTGTGGGTGCGGATCTCGTATTGATCACGGGCATCCTTGTCCACGTGCGGCGAAATCAGCACGGTAAAGCGCTCCTTGCGCGTGGGCAGGGGAATGGGCCCCTGCACCTGGGCGCCGGTGCGCTTGACGGTCTCGACGATCTCCTCAGCCGAGACATCGATCAGCCGGTGATCGAACGCCTTCAAGCGAATGCGGATGCGTTGGTTCTCAGCCACGTTCTGCCTTTCCAATCCTTGCCGTGCCCAATGCCGGTTCCCGTTCCTCGCCGCCAGTTTCGCTGCGGGTGGCAGCGCCGGGGCGGCCTTCCTGCAAAAGAACGCCGCCCAAGGCCTGTCAGACCCAAGCGATTCCCTGCCCCCGAACGCCAGAAACCCGGCGGGCGCAGGCAGAGCGGAGGCACACTAGCCCCCGCCCCAAAAAAGCGGACGGCGAACTATACGCGCCGCTCCCCCACGAGGCAATGCCCCATCCCCAACTTTTTTCGCGCCCGGAAATCCCCGAAGGAAGCGCGCCTTGCGGCGCGTGAGAGGGCGAGACGCCCTCCCCCCCAAGGCCCCGTCCCAACGCAAAGGCCCAACTCGAACAGCGCCCGCCGGCAATGACCTAGCAAGGCAGCCCCTGCGGTGCGAGGGCCTATCTGGAGGGAGGGCACCAAGAGCTTGCACCGCAGGAGCGGCGCGGAGGCGCCGCGTATGAGGTGCAAGGTCATGGAGAGGTGGGGGTTGGGGCCAGACCCCGAGCGTCGGCGAGGGGTTTGGCGGCGCTCGCCCTCCAAAGCGCGCCGCAAGGCGCGCATGCAGCGGAGTTCGCCGAACCCACCACACACCGCGTTCCAGACAACGCCCACCAAGCGCCAGCCCCGAACAAGCCACCGCAACCCCAGCCTCTTCCTTCCTACTGGGTGATGCTCGTCACGACCCCCGCGCCCACCGTCCGACCCCCCTCCCGGATCGCAAAGCGCAGACCCTCGTCCATCGCAATCG
>JAPPDJ010000094.1 GCA_028824555.1 Gammaproteobacteria bacterium
CACCGAGAAAGCCCGAGGACGGCTTTTCTCGACTCCCCCGCGAGGGGGGAGTGACAGGAGGGTGCGCACTGTGGAGGCGGGGTGGGACGGCTCCGGCGCAGTGTCTCTTGGGATCCGCCACAGCGGCTTCTCGTCGCCCTCGCTACGCGCGAACAGTCCGAGCTAGCCGCCTTTCTTCCCAACGACCAAGCTAAACGGCGTCTCCCGCCATACGCACTCGGCTTCGAAACCCACGTCGCGCAGCGACGACAGTTCCTCGTCGAGTGGAAAGTACGTGTCTTCATCCGCCCACTCGGCGAAGTGCTCCCGCGCCCGTTGGGTTTCGATGCCGCTGGCCACCAAGTGCTGCGCCCAGCGCTCGAAGGCGGCTTCCTGCAGTTTGGCCTCTGCCGGCATGGTCACGTCCGCGTTCACGAACACGCCGCCCGGTTTCAGCGCCGCATGGATCCGCGCATACAGCGCCATCTTCCGCGCCATCGTCGGCACGTGGTGCAGAGCCAGCGAGGCCCCCACCGCATCGCATGCTGGCAGCGCAGCGTCGAATGACTGCTCGCGGAAGGCCGCCCGCTCGCCAAACGCCACCAGCCGCACCCGTGCCTGCGCCAGCATCTCGCCATCGACGTCAATCAGGGCCACTTCGCCAACACCCTTGCGTGCCAGCATTGCGGCCGCCAAGGCCCCGGTGCCGGCTCCGAGATCAAGCACCCGCCTAGGATTCGCCCGCGCCACCACCTCCGCTGCGCGCGCAATCCCCTCCTCATACCCTGGAATGAACTGCCGAATGGTCCGGTCGTACGCCTCAATCGCGACATTCAAATGCCGCCGAACGGAGTGGCTCGCTGGCTGGTGAGATGCCACAGATCAACAAGGGCTACGCCGCGTCAGAACAGCGCGATTCCCGGCACCTTCACCCGCGTTCGGTAGAGGCAGGTGGTGGATGTCAGGAAGAACGTCAGGAGGTCGTCGTCTCCCCAGGTGAAGTTGGCGCAAAATGCCGGGGTGTGGATCACGCCCAGACAAGTGCCGTCGCTCGGGTGATAGACATGCACGCCCCCGGGGCCGGCGCAGAAGACATGGCCTTGGCTGTCGATCTTGAGACCATCCGGGGCGCCGGCACCCTCGCCGGTGGACTCGGCGAAGACCTCGCCGCCTTCCATGCTGCCGTCGTCATTGATGACGAAGCGGCGGATGTGGCGGTTCGGCGTGTCGGCGACATAGAGGACCTCGTGGTCGAGAGTGAAGGCTAGGCCGTTGGGTTGGCCGAAGTCGCTCGCGAGCAGGGTGAGTTCGCGGGAGTCGGGATCGAGGCGATAGACGCCCACGTGGTCAAGTTCGAGATCTCGCACGACGCCGGTGCCACCGAGCCGCCCGAAAGTGGGGTCGGTGAACCAGATGCTGCCGTCGCGCCGCACCACGATGTCGTTGGGGCTGTTCAGCTCCTTGCCGTCGTAGTGGCTTGCCATGACGGTGACGCTGCCGTCTGCCTCGGTGCGGGTGACGCGAGAGGTGGCGTGTTCGCACGAGAGGATGCGCCCGGAATGGTCGTAGGTGTTGCCGTTGGTCATGTTGCTCGGGTCGCGGAAGACCGTCACGCCACCCTCCGCGCTCCAGCGGTGCATGCGGCTGTTCGGAATGTCGCTGAAGGTGAGGTGGCGCTCGGTCGGATGCCAGATGGGCCCCTCGGTGAAGGCGAAGCCCTCGCCCAGAGTCTCGAGGGCAAGATCCTCGGGAACGACGTCAAGAAAGCGCGGGTCGCGGATTTCGATGCTCAACGGCTGGATGCTCCGATGGTCGGGATGCGCCAGAATACCCGCTTACGACCGCGGCCTTGCGAGGGGCAGGACTCTTGAGCGACGAACCGGACCCCAAAGCCGCACCAGCCCCAACCAGCCCCACGCTCCCACAAGCCCCAACCGGTCGCCGCAGCCGAGCGGTGGCGGTGGCGGTGATCCTCGGCATGGGCCTGCTTTTCCTCGGTGTGGTGGCCGGCATCATCGCCATGTGGCTGATGGTGGAACCGGCGGCTGTGCCATGAATCTTTGCGCCCGACTCATCACCGCCGTGGCTTTGGTTACGGGCGGGTCGGTTGCCGCGCAACCCATCATCGACCTGCACGTTCACACCGCGGGCATCGGTGCCGGAGACAGCGGCGCGTTCATCAATCGGGAAATGCGGGAGAGCTGGAAGTTCCGCATCTACCTCGCGGCGTTCGGGGTTTCGCTGGAGGAAATCGAGACGCACGGAGATGCGCTGCTGGTCGGGCGCATCAGCGAGCGGATCGAGCGCTCCGAGCGCATCGACAAGGCGGTGGTGCTGGCGATGGACGGCGTGGTGGACCGGGACGGCAAGATCGACCGCGAGGCAACGCAGATTTTCGTGCCGAACGAACTCGTCGCCCGGGAGACTGCGAAGTACGACAACCTGCTGTTTGGGGCGAGCGTGAACCCCTATCGGCCCGACGCGATAGAACGCTTGGAGTGGGCGCATGAGAACGGCGCCGTATTGGTGAAGTGGCTACCCAACATCATGCACATGGACCCCGGCGACGAGTCGATCCTGCCCTTCTACAAACGCATGGCGGAACTCGAGCTGCCGCTCCTCAGCCACACCGGCGCGGAACGGTCCTTCGAGTCTGCGCAGGATGAACTCGGCGACCCTGACCGACTGCGGCTGCCCCTCGAAACCGGCGTCACCGTCATTGCTGCGCACATCGCGGCCACGGGTCGCACCGACGGAGCAGGGAATTTCGACCGCTTGGTGGCGATGTTCGCGAGCTACCCCAACCTCTACGCCGACGTATCGAGCCTGACGCAGATCAACCGCCTGGGCTATCTCAAGCGAGCGCTTGGCATCCCGGGGCTTGCGGAGCGGTTGGTGTACGGCAGCGACTGGCCCCTGCAGTTCTTTCCGCTGGTGTCGCCTTGGTACCACGTGCGTCATGTGGGCATCGCCCGCGCCCGTTCCATCGGCAGGATCGACAACGCATGGGACCGAGACGTGGCGCTCAAGGAGGCTTTGGGATTACCGAGGTCGGTGCTGCAAAGAAGCGCAACGCTCCTGCCTGCACACACCTCCTCGCGATAGACGAAGGCCAGTTCGGGGCCCCTGGCACCCCCAACAACGGTGGCGGCGCGCACTTTCCTGTCACTCCCCCCTCGCGGGGGAGTCGAGAAAAGCGTCCCCGCTTTTCTCGGAGGGGGGGCCGCCGACCCAACGCCCGTACCTCACAATCTCCGAACGAAGTCCCTACGTGCCCGCCAAGGGAGCCGTATGGGCAGGGCTTGTCCCGACCGTAGGCAGCCGCAGCGATTGGACTCGGCATGGGACGGAAAAGCCCGTCCCCTACAGGCTGGCCTCCAGCCGATTGAGTTCGTCCTCGAGCATCCCCGCCATGCGGAAGACGTGCGACGGGAAGATGTACGCGGGTCTCTCGATCGGCGGCAGATCGACGTCGTGCGCGTCGAGTTCCAAGGTCAGGTGCGCGAGTTCCGCGAGCAAGGTGGTGGCGAGGTGATACACGTCGGAGGGCTCGATGTCCCGGCGGCGCTCTTCACGCCTGACGCTGAGGTCCAACACCCGGATGCCACGGCTTTCGCCAATCCGCTGGGCGATGCCGAGGCAGGCGAGGACGCGTCGATACACGTCCACCGGCCGTTTGCCCGCCTCGAACGGAGGCAACGTGCCGTACACGGGCTCAGCCGGATCATCCGTGAGTTTCCCGGCGACATACGCGGCGGCGAGTTCGATCCGTCCATACACATCCGCCGGACGGATGGGGTTGTCCAGCAAGAGGTTGATTTGCCGATTGATCTGGACGATTTCGCGCAGCACGTCGCGGGGCGCCCGATCAGCGTCGAAACGGATTTCAACATCTGCCGCGGGAGCACCAACCTCCTGCTGCACACCGTTGATGGCTTGGTGCGCGCCTCGCACTAGCCCCAGCACGTGAGCCGGCAGGATCTCTCCAATCGGCGGTTCGGGCAGGGCCGTTTCCGCACCGTTGATCTGCCGCACGAGACGATTGACCTTGCGTGCCAGCGTCTGCGCCTGGTAGTACACGTGGCGGGGTTCCGCATAGTCCACCACCCAGCCGGCCGCAGTCACCTCCGGCCTCCCCATGTAGTTGCGCAGCGCATCGACGTCCGCCGCCATCTGGCGCGCGGCCTGGAAGACATGCGGCGGCGTGACCTCCTCCGCGGCGCCGGCGAAGGGACCGCCGAGCGCCACCACAACAGCCAGCCACGACCCGAATCGCCTCGCCATGTTGTCCTCCCCAGTTATGTCCGCATTTCGCCGGAACGCGAAGCAGTCTAGCAGCAAGGCCATCGTGCAGAGGCTCCTAAACGGCCATGAGTTCCTCGAAGCTTTCGAACACGGCATCGGCACCGAGGGATTCCGGGTCGATGCCGTGGTTGTAGCCGTGCCGAAAGACCACCACCGGGCAGCCGGCGGCGCGGGCGCAGGCAACGTCCGTCGCCGAGTCGCCGACGAAGAGAGCGTCAGGTGGGGCGCACTCGAGGCGTTCGCAGGCGAGGAATGCAGGCTCTGGGGCCGGCTTCGGCTTCGGCGAGTTGTCGTGGCTGATGACGGCAGCGAAGTGACGACGGAGATCCAGCGCTTCCAGCAAGGGAAGGGTGAACCGCGAGAGCTTGTTGGTGACGACCGCCAGCGGTGCCCGCGCGCCGAGTTCCTCGAGCGTCGAGACCACCTTCGGATAGGGTCGCGAACGGTCCGCGACGTGCGCTTCGTAGTGTGCCGACAATGCCGCAACGGACTCCTCGAAGCGCGAGTCCTCCGTGGGCAGGCTGTGATGCTCGAATGCGGCCGTGAGCATGGCTCGCACGCCGTGGCCGACCCAGTGCCGAGTGAGCGCCTCGCTGACTGGCGCGATGCCGGTGCCGGCGAGGGCATGGTTCAACGCCACGTGGATGTCCGGGGCCGTATCGACCAGCGTGCCATCAAGGTCGAATAGATAAGCCGCCGGGCGTCTGTCGGCCACGTTACGCCCCGGCTTCGACATGGCGACCGATCTCGTCGCGCATGGCGGTGACTACGCGGCGATAGTCGTCGCGGCGGCATGGCGCCTCCTCGGGGACGCCGAAGATCGCCGAGCCGGCGATGAACGTGTCGGCGCCGGCGGCGGCGGACTTGCCGATGTTGTCCACCTTGATGCCACCGTCGATGGCAACGCCGACATTCGTGTGGCCGCTTTCGTCAAGCAGACGCCGCACCGCACGAGTGCGTTCCAAGCTGCCCGACAGGAACGACTGGCCGCCGAAGCCAGGGTTGACCGACATCATCAGCACGTAGTCGATGCTGCCGAGGAGCGGTTCAAGCACGCCGATCGGCGTGCCGGGATTGAGCGCGAGGCCCGCCCCGGCGCCACCGTCGCGGATGAGCGCCAAGGAGCGGTGCGGATGCTCGGTCGCCTCCGGGTGGATGGCCACCGCCCCGGCGCCAGCCTCGATGAACTCACCGATGATGCGATCCACCGGCTTCACCATCAGATGCACGTCGATGGGCGCCTCGATGCCGTGGCGGCGCAGGGCCGACAGCACCAGCGGGCCGACGCTGAGATTCGGCACGTAGTGGTTGTCCATCACGTCGAAGTGAATGAGGTCTGCCCCAGCGGCCAGCACATCCTCGACCTCGGCGCCAAGCCGGGCGAAGTCGGCAGCGAGAATGGAGGGGGCGATTTTGGCCATGTGCATCTCCGGCGGCTCAATGCGGATTATTCACGAGACCGCCCCCGCACAGAAGGCGAGGACCGATCTCGGAGGGGTCGAAGCTCGCGGCCTACAGAACTCGCGGCCTATAGATTGATGCGGCGAACGCGACGCAGTTGGTCGTGGGTGCCGATGTCCACCCAAAGGCCGTCGAAACGCTCGCCATGCAACCGGCCTTCGGCGGCGGCGCGGAAGTACAGGTCGCGCATCGAGAAGGGCCCGCTCGGCGCATCGTTGAAGATCGCCTCGTGCAGGACAGCGATGCCGCAGAAGGTCAGATCGTGGGTGGCGGAACCGTCGGCGTCGCGATGCACGCTGTCGTCATCGAGCCGAAAGTCCCCCGCTTGCCCCGCCGGCGTCGGCGTCAGCACGAGGTGGGCGAGATCCGGCGCGAGGTCGCAGAGGGTGCGGAAAGGATAGTTGGTCCAAACGTCGCCGTTCAGCACGAGGAACGGTTCAGGCCCGAGCATCGGCAACGCCTTGCGGATACCGCCCCCGGTTTCGAGCAGTTCCTCCTCCACGCTGTATTGCACGCGCACGCCAAAGTCGCCGCCGCGTCCGATGTGACTGCGGATCTGATCCCCTAGGTGGTGCAGGTTGATGACCACGTCGCGAATGCCAGCGCGGTGCAGCCAGCGCAGTTGATGCACGATCAAGGGTTCGCTGGCGATGGGGATCATGGGCTTGGGCATCGCCTCGGTGAGCGGTGCGAGACGAGTGCCGCGGCCGGCGGCGAGGATCATGGCCTTCACGGCTCAGCAATCGCCCGCAACTTGGGCTCGGCAACGTGGACGAGGCCCACGAGCCAGTCGGCAAGTGCGCCGAGCTCCTCGTAGCTTCGGCAGAGCGCGATCACCCGGCTCAGCACCGGCAGCACGTCGGCCAGGTGGCTCCCGCGCCCAAGGCGATAGCGCAGCCGCACGAAGATGCCGACGGCCTTGAGCTGGCGCTGGATGGCAGTGAAGTCGAAGGCGCGAGCGAATGCGTCTTCCTCGACGGCAAGCCCGGAGCGAACCCGAAAGTGTCGTCGCCAGCGCGCCACTTCCGCCTCGCTGAAGGCGTGGTAGCAGTCGCGCAGCAACGAGGCGATGTCGTAGGTGGCCGGGCCCACAAGCGCATCCTGAAAATCGACGATGCCGAGACGACCCTCGTTCCAGAGCAGATTGCGTGAGTGGTAGTCGCGATGCACGACGCACGTGGGCATGGCTGCGATGGCGTCAATCAAGACCCGTTTTGCGGCGTGGAACGTCGCATCGGGCGCCATGCCAAGGAGCTTGCCAACGAACCACTCGGCGAAGATGCCGAGTTCGTCGTCGAAGCGACGGGTGGTGTAGGGCGGGATGTCACGGCTCTGCACCTGCTGCAGCCGCACCAGCGCCTCGATGGCGGCGCGCAGCGGGGCTTCGGTATCGCTCGCGTAAACCGAGGCGAAGTCGCGGTCCCCGACATCGGTGACAAGGAAGAAACCTCGCTCAGCGTCTTGGTGCAGGATCGCCGGCACAGGCAGCCCGGCAGCGTGGAAGATTCTTGACAAGCGAACGAACTGCGCATTGTTTTCGCTCGCTGGCGGCGAGTGCATGGCGACGCAGGTGTCGCCATCCGCCACCACCCGAAAGAACCGCCGCGTGCTGGCCTCCACGGGCAGAGGCACAAAGCTTGCGTCACGACCGATGCGGTCCCGCACCCACACTTCGAGCGCATCCAGGCCGCACCCGACCGCCTGCTCACCACCTTCGGAGGAACTGCCCACGCCGGCGATTATGGCAGGTCGTCTCTGACCAACGGTGGCCCCCTGCGCCGAGAAGGCGGGCACGCTTCTCTCGGGCTGTCCTCGAGCGCCTCAGCCGCCGGACCACCCAATCATGGAACCGGGCAGCCGGCGCCGCCACGCAGTGGTACTTTGCGCGCTGGCAAACCCAAGGATCGTAAAGCCCCATGGAAATCGGCATCGTCTTCCCGCACAACGAAATCGGCACGGACCCCGGCGCCATCAAGGCATGGGCACAGGGGGCGGAGGCCCTTGGCATGGGGCACATGCTCATCTACGACCACGTGCTCGGCGCAGATCCAGACCGCCCCGGCGGCTTTCGCGGCCCCTACGACAAGGATGTCGCCTTCCACGAACCGTTCTCGGTGTTCTCCTTCATGGCGGCGGTCACGAACACCATCACCTTCATGACCGCGGTGCTGATCCTGCCGCAGCGGCAGACGGCGCTGGTGGCGAAGCAGGCGGCGGAACTCGCCATCCTCTCGGGCAACCGCTTCCGCCTCGGCATCGGCACGGGCTGGAACGAGGTGGAATACGAGGCGCTCAGCGTGCCGTTTGCCGGCCGCGGCGCCCGCCAAAGCGAACAGGTGGAACTCATGCGTCAGCTCTGGCGGGAAGACAGCCTCACCTTCGAGGGCAAGCACCACACCGTCACTCGCGCCAGCATCCTGCCGCGACCCACCGAGAGCGTTCCCATATGGTTCGGCGGCATCGCCCCGGCACTGCTGCGACGCTGCGCCCGCCTAGGTGATGGCTGGGTGCCGCTCGGGGGTCCCAACGACGCATCGGCCGAGGCGCTAGCGACGATCAAGGAGCATCGAGAAGCCGCTGGCCTGCCGTGGGAAGGCTTCGGCATCCAAGCGCAGGCGCAGTACCGCGGCGGCACTCCAGAACGCTGGCAGAACCACGCCTCACGCTGGAAGAACCTCGGCTGCACGCACCTCGCCATCGCGACGCACAACGCCGGAAACGCCACGGTGGAAGACCATCTGCGCGCAGCCGGGGAGTACTTCGACGCCGTTCACAGCATCTAAGGGCGCGCCAAGACCGTTGCGTGGCGCTGGCGACGCCGCGTTCGCCGTTCCCTTGGCATCTCGGCGGCGCGAGCGCCTCCTGGGAGGTTGCGCCGTAAACGGCGCCGGATCCTAGCGCGGACTAGCGCTTCTCCCTCCCCGACAAACGGCGAGGCACGCCGTTTGTCGGGGAGGGGGAGTCAAGAAAAGCGTCCTCGCTTTTCTCGGAGGGGGGGCCGCCGACCCAACGCCCGTACGCCACAATCTCCGAACGAAGCCCCTCCTGTCACTCCTTTCGCGCCAGCGCCGTTTTCTACGGCGCTTACCTCCTAGCGACCGCTCGGCAGTCGTCCATATGTCAGCACGCGCCACACCCACTCCATCGGCCCGAAGCGATAGCGCCCCATCCACCAGAGGCTGAAAGCGATCTGGAAGGCCCAGATGGCGAACACCACCAGATACAGCTCGGCGCGCTCCAGGCGATTCCACAGGCCGAGCCCTACCGAGTGGTGGAAGATCAACAGGAAAAAGAGGCTGTGCATCAGGTAGTTGGTCAGGGCCATGCGTCCCACGGCAGAGAGGGCATGGCGGACGCGAGGCAGCAGTCCGCGCTGACACACCAGCATCACGAGGCCCACGTAACCTAGCGCCGTCGCCACTCGGCCAATGTCGTACGTCGGTGTGGTGATCATCGGCGACCACGCGAGGCCGAAGTCGGTGCTGACGCGCATGGCCACTTCCAGCACGTTCACCGTGAGGCCAATGGCGATGCCCCACGCCGCGAGGCGCACGTAATACCGCTCGGATTTCGCGCCACGCAGGACTCCAGCCCGGTACAGCGCCATGCCCACCAACATGCAGGCAAGCGCGTCCCAGAACAGCGTCCACGGCAGCGCCGCCAGCCACATGCCCACTACCTCGTCGAGATTGGCGAGGAAGGCCTCGCCGTAGGGCGCGGTGTGCGCCACCAACTCGTTCTCGAGTTCTTCCGGGCTCGGATCCAGGAAGCTCAGCGCTTCTTCCATCGGGGCGGCCGATGGCGGCGGGGCGGCCGTGCTTGCTTGGTCGGACCCAGCCTGCTGGTCAAGGTACGAAGCCGCCGAAAACAGCCCGCCGTACACCAGCCCCAGCCAGAGGTACACGACGCCAGCGACGATCAGCAGCGTGCGCGGACGCCAATTGCGGGCGAAGTAGAGGATGAAGCCAGCCAAGGCGTACGTGACGAGGATGTCGCCCGAGAACATCAGCACCAGGGCGTTGAACAAGCCGAACCCGAGCAGCAGGGCTTGCCGGCGGTAGTACGGCCCCGCCCCCCGCCCGTCGGCAAAGAGCGCCACGCCAGCGCCGAAGAGCATGGAGAACAGCCCCCGCATAACGCCCTCGAACAGCGTCTCGACCGTGACGAAGGCGGCGAAGTTGATGCCGCTCAGGGCACCATCTGCTACAGGCGTGAAGTAGGACAGGCCAGGCAGGCCGTAGAGGATGTTCAGCAGGAGGATGCCGAGGAGTGCCACGCCCCGCACAACGTCGAGCGACTCGATGCGCGCGGAAGGAGCCGTAGGGCCAGGGCGCGAGGAATCAGGTGCACGCATCGGGTTGCCTCCTCATGGCCGTGTGGCGGAGCCTACGGGCAAGTCACGTGACAGCCCGCGGCGCCACCCGCGCTCCAGCATTGCGCGTCGCCAGGTCGAACCATTCGTCCGCGTCCATGCTCGCATAGCCCCGCATCAGGCGCTTGATGCGCGTTGCCGCACCGCCCGGAAAGCCGGCGACCTCTGCGGTCAGTTCGCGTGCCCGCGACAGCACCTCGGCATCCGCCACCGACTCGTGGGCAACGCCCATCTGCACCAGTTCCGGGCCATGGAAGCGCCGCCCAGTGAGCGTAAGCCTCGCGATCACCGCCTCGCTCTGGCGCAACCGCAGCCACGCCATGTTGTAGGGCGCTGCCATGCCAACACGCACCTCCCCCACTTGCAGGAACGCGCCGTCGCCCACCACGAGCAAGTCTGCCGCCAGGGCGAGGGCCGCACCACCATTGATCGCAAAGCGTTCGAGCGCCACCACAACGGGCTTGCGACACTCAAACAACGCCCGATGCGCCCCACGCCAGATATGGCCAAACCGAGGCAGCCACTCCGGCGCCGGCTCGGCATTGAACTCTTTGAGATCAAGCCCGGAACAGAACGCACCCTCGGCACCGCACAGCAACACCGCGTGAACCTCGTCGTCCGCGTCCGCAGCCACGAGCGCTTCCGCCAACCCCTCGCCCAACGGCCCATTGATCGCATTGCGCGTCTCAGGCCGATTGAGCGTGATCTCCCACCAACCACCGTTGTCGGTAGTCTTCACCACAGCCATGCCCGTTCCCATGCATCAAATGAGTGGCGCATGTTCCCACGATCCGATGGACGCGGAGGGGCTTCTCGCTTCGCATGAGTGACGCAAGGTCATACGTGCTTGGCGACGCTAGCGCGCCCCGAAGGCCTTTGGAGGGAAGGCATCCTGCCTTCCCTGCGCGCCCTCTGGCGCGCTGACCGCGGCCTGCAATGAGGAAGCGCCTATCGGCGCCAGGGAAGGCAGGATGCCTTCCCTCCGAAAGCCGCCGCACAAAGTCCGACAGGCTGCTAGGAGGCTGCGCCGTAGGAAAAACCGCAAAACAAGCGAGCGGATGCGTTGGCCTCTAGCGT
>JAPPDJ010000174.1 GCA_028824555.1 Gammaproteobacteria bacterium
TGGGCGTGTTCACCGGAATCTGTGCCTGCCACTCGTCGATCAGGGACGTGCGCACCAGAAGCAGGATCAAGAGCAGCATGATGGCGAAGCCGAACACGACGATTTGCGCCGTGTTCTCGCGATAGCGTCGCTGCAATCCGGCGAGGGCCAGGCGCCAGCCACTGCCGGCCTGCATCCCCAGCGTGCGCCCGCTGCGGAGCAGCACCAGCGCGAGGGCTGCGAAGACGACCGAAACGCCGACGCCGCCGATCAGCAACCAGAAGGTGAGGAAGACATCGCCGCTGTACCAGACCAGAAGGCCAAGGGCACCAGCGGCCGCGCAACCATAGGTGGCGACGGTGGAGGCGGTAGTGCCCGGCAAGTCGCGCCGGATCACCCGCATCGGCGAGATGCGTCGGAGCGCCACCAAAGGCGGCGCCGCGAAGGCAAGCAGGCAAATCAGCCCTGTGATGGCGCCCAAGAGAAACGGGCGCGCTCCCGGCAGGGGCAATTCGGTGGGGATGAAGCTGCCGAGTGCGATCAGAATGCCCTGATGCGCCAGCAAGCCGAACGCGAGACCTAGTGCCACTCCCAGCGCGCCGACCAAGCTCAACAGGCCCAGATAGCCCGTGAGGATGGAACGTGGCGTTGCGCCCAGCGTCTTCAGCACGCCGACGTGATCGAAGTGCCGCTTGGCGTAGCGGTTTGCACCAAGTGCCACCGCAATGCCAGCGAGCAGCACCGCAAGCAGGCCGCCGAGCAGGAGGAAGCTCTCCGCACGCCCCACGGCGCGCTCGATGAACGGGCTCGCCTCCCGCGCCGAAATCCAGCGGTAGTTGGGGCGCAATTGATCCTCAATGGCCTCCCGCACGCCTTGCAGCGCTTGGTTGTCGCCGGCGAGCAGCAGGCGGTAGTCGATGCGGCTGCCGGGCTGAATGACACGGGTGGCGGGAACGTCGTCGATGTGCATCAACAGCCGCGGCCCCATGGCGAACAAGCCGCCGCCCCGATCCGGTTCCGACACCAAGGCTCGCCGCACGGTGAACTTCTCGTAGCCCACCGAGACCTGATCTCCCGGCTCCACGTCGAGTGCTGGGAACAGGCGCGAGTCGAGCCAAACCTCGCCGCGTTCGGGGGTGTCTCGCGTCACCTGGGCCTCGCCGAACGGCGCGTCCGCTACCCGCAGGATGCCGCGCAGCGGATAGTCCTCCGCTACCGCCTTGACGCCGGCGAGCTGGCTGCGAAAGTTGCCCGGTTTCTCCGCAAACACCATCGATGGGAAGCCGATGGTCTCGGCGAGACCAAGGTCCGCGGCCCGTGCCGCCTCGCGGAAGGCCTCCGGAAACTCGTACGAGGAAGAGATCGCCGCATCGGCGGCAAGAAACGTCGCGGACTCCGCCAGGAGCGCTCGGTGCAGGCGATCCACGAACAGCGAGATCGCCGACACCGTGCCCACCGCGACAAGAAGCGCCGCAAGCAGCAAGCGCAGTTCACCGGCACGCCAGTCGCGTGCCGTCAGTCGCAACACCAGGGAAAGCGTCATCCGGCTGCCCTCGCCATCGGCATGGCCATGCGGCCCGCCTCCAAGGTAATGACATGCTCGCAGCGCCCCGCAAGCGCCTTGTCGTGCGTCACCAGCACAAGTGTTGCCGAGGACTCGCGATTGAGGTCGAACAGAAGGTCTGCAACGCGACGTCCGGTGGCGGTGTCGAGGTTGCCCGTGGGCTCGTCGGCAAACAGCACGCTCGGCCGCGACGCGAAGGCGCGGGCGATGGCCACCCGCTGCTGCTCGCCGCCCGAAAGCTGGCGCGGATAGTGCGTGACGCGCTCTTCGAGCCCCACCCGGCGCAGGTACTCGGCCGCATCGGCGCGGGCGCTGCCGTCACCGCGCAGCTCCGCCGGCAGCATCACGTTCTCGAGCGCCGTCAAGCTGTCGATGAGCTGGAAGGTCTGGAACACGAAGCCGACGGCGTTCCCCCGCGCCCGCGCCCGTTCTTCCTCGGACATTGAAGTAATCTCTGCGCCGTCGAGCCAGACTTGCCCGGATGTCGGCAGATCGAGGCCGGCGAGGATGCCTAGCAGCGTCGTCTTGCCGGACCCCGATGCCCCGACGACGGCAAGGCTGGCGCCGGCGGGCAGCGTGAAGTCGATGCCGTCAAGGATGGTGAGTTCCCCCTCGGCGGTGGGGACGCGCTTGACGAGGCCTTGCGCTCGCAGGATGGGAGTCGTCATGCATCTCTCGTGGAACAGTTCGTGGACGGGACGGTCAAGGTGGCCCGCTTCGCTGCCGGCGCTCTTCGCGCTGGCGACGCTCGTGGCCTTGTCTGCGTTTACGACGTTCGCGGCGCAATCCGTCGCTTCGGAACCCGCCAGAACCGTATTGGTGGTGGGCGACAGTATCAGTGCCGCCTACGGGATTCAACGCGACGAAGGATGGGTGCATTTGCTGGCCGAGCGGGTCGGCGCCCGCGCCAAGGTGGTGAACGTTAGCGTCAGCGGCGAAACCACCGGCGGCGGCCTCGCCCGACTCCCTTTGGCCCTCGACGTCTACGACCCGGATGTGGTGCTGATCGAACTAGGCGGCAACGACGGCCTGCGCGGCTACCCGGTGGCGAGCATTCGCGAGAACCTAGACCGCATGATGGCCGCCGTGAACGACGCCGGCGCGGTCGCAGTAGTCGTCGGAATGCAAATCCCCCCCAACTACGGCCCCCGGTACACCACAGCCTTTCGTGAGGTGTTCGCCGAAATCGCCACCGCCTGGAACGCCCCCTTGGTTCCCTTCCTGCTCGAAGGCGCCGCCGCCGTCGAAGGAATGATGCAACGCGACGGCCTCCACCCCACAGCCGAGGCGCAACCCACCCTGCTCGAAAACGTCTGGCCAATCTTGGAGCCATTGCTCTAGCCAGCAAGCGGCGCTGGCCTTAGAAGACGCCTTGGCGTCGGATCGCGACATAATGCGGCGTGGGTCACACGGAAGCGGCGACGGAGGCAAACGTGACAGAACTTGGTCTCGAACAGCGGCAGGCGCTAGTGCGGGATGGGTTTGTGGTGTTGCGGGATGTGGTGCCACGGGATTTGACCGACGCGGCTCGGCGGGCGATCTACCTCGATGCGCGCAGCAACGGCTTTCGGCGTCACTCGCATGACACGGGCATCGACGGGGTGCTTGCGGACCTCGTCAACAAGAGTCCGCTCTCGGACATCATGCTGAATGCGATGGGACCGTACGATGCGCCGGAGCGGGGGTTCGCGGCGGTGCTCTATCCCGAACCCGAACACGACCTGCCGAACTTTGGCTGGCAGCCGCACCTCGATGGCTCGTGGTATTCGCCCGACATTCCCAAGACGCCGCGCGAAGTGGATTCGTGGCAGGCGCCGCGCACGCATCACTTCGGCGACGCCAGCGCCGCAGAGCTTGGCGCCAACATGACGCCCCTGTTCCAGGACCCGGCACGAACGCTGTCCCTCGGCAGCTTCACGGCGTTTGTGGGCGTCGCACTCAACGACCAGACCGAGTTCGGCCGCGGCAACCTCTGCGTGTTGGCGGGCGCGCACGAGTTGGTGGAGGAGTTTTTCCGCTATCAGCGCGACAACGGCGGCCCGGTGGGGCCAGAAGGGCCAGGTTGGCCCCGGCTATCTCCCGCCGGCAACGGCGGCGTGCGCCTCACCATGCTCCCGGACACCATCCGCGACCACTTCTTGGACGATGCCAACACCACCGACGACGGCACCCTTTGGCTCAAGCCCACTCCGGTGTTGATGGACGAAGGCGACGCCGTGATCGCCCTGCACGCCTGCCCCCACGGCGCAAGCAGCAACTTTGGCCCCGACCCACGCATGAACGTCTATTTCCGCTTCCGCCGCCACCGCCCCGGCGGCGCCAAAGTCCGCGGCGACAGCGACCACCCAGACCGGGGCTGGAACGGCGAGTTCCTCGACTACCCCGAAGGCCACGACCCGTGGCGCGTGGCCATCGACGCCATGTGCGACCACTGGAGCGAGTGGGATTTCCATAACCCCTGAGGTTGGCCCCGTCAGGGCTTGGCGAGACGCCGCTTGAGTTCCTCGATTTCGCGGTTCTTCTGCTCGATTTCGCGGTCCCGGTCCTTGATGATGCTGTCCTTGTCATCGCCGGTGGGAAGGAACTCGCCGGTGTCTGGATCGAGCAGGAGGAGGGAGCCTTCATCCAGGCAGAGGTGCAGGCCCAAGACCTTCGACTCACCGTAGGGCGTCCCGACGGACATCGTCTCCAGCGGCACGGGCTCGTAGGTGCGCTTCGCGCCCAGCCGCTGGCCCAGCAGGATTGAGGGCAGGTACCTGCCCGTGGGGTCGTGCTGCCAGTACTCCGTCACGCCCAGCCTCTCGTAGATGGCCTGCTTCTCCGTCAGGTCGCGCCTATGCGTGTTCTTCGACGCCACCTCCAGCACGAAATCGGCGAGCTTGCCTTCCTCCCAGACCTTCCACACCTCGCGCACTTGGTCACGAGACGGGCCGAACGCGACGAACACGTCCGGCATCACCGCCCTCTTGTTGTTCCCTTCCTGCCAGTACATGGTCATGTCGCCGCCGACGTACACGTCGGCCCGGTGCCGGTAGCGGTCTTCGAGCCGCGTGACGATGTCGTTCGACGTCTTGCGGTGGATGGGCGTCATCGGCTCAAAGCCCCAGTCCGGGTAGTCGACGACCGGTACCGGCTGGGGTGGCGCCGCCGGCAGGCGCGGCTTGCGGACGTGTTGGGGTTGCCGGGCGATGGGCATGGCGTTCTCCTTGGGCGGGGAGCCGGAAGGATAGGGGGACGTTAGCACAGCGATGTGCGTGGCGGCGCGGCGTCGGTGGGGGACGGTGTTGCGGTTCCTGAGGCACGGGCGGGCCTTGGTGCACGTTTCGGCAGAGAGAACGGTGGCACGGGCTTGAAGAAAAATATGTAGGACGTTGCCACCACGGCTTGTGCGAAATCGACGCCTCGTGGGGGGTGCGTCAGCGCAGGAAGACGGACGCGCCTCGCCGGCACGTAAGGAAAGGCGGCACGCTTCGCTGCCTGGTCTTTCCTGCCCGTTCCTTTGTCGGGGGAGCGAGCGACGCGCCGTGCGCCCTACGAGCGTATGGGAGGCCCGCTTTCTTTGGTGCGGCCAGTTGCGGACGGGAGTTCCGCACGCGGCCCATGGCCGTGCTCTGTGACTTGCCCCGTTGCGTCGTCGCGGACTACTGCCTCGCGTTGGTCGAAGACGAAGCAGTCGCCCTCGAACGTGCTCTCCTCGTCAGGCACTTCGGCCAGGTAGCGGAGGATGCCGCCTTCAAGTTGGTACACCTCGTCGAACCCTTGCGCGAGCAGGAGGGCGGATGCCTTTTCGCAGCGGATGCCGCCGGTGCAGAACATGGCGATGCGACGTTGGCCGTTGCGCCGCAGGGTGCCTGCATAGCTGCGGAATTCGCGGAACGAGTCGGTGTTCACGCGGCGGGCGCCGCGGAAGGTGCCGCGAGCGGACTCGAAGGCGTTGCGGGCGTCGAGGGTTAGGGTGTCTGGGTCTTCGATCAGGCGGTTCCAATCCGACGGCGCGACGGGTTTGCCCACGGGCGTCTTGGCATCCAGAGCGAGGTCGAAGGTGACGATCTCGGGCTTCACGCGCACCTTGAGTCGGCCGAACACGGTGTTGCCGGCGGCGGCCCGCGACCACTGGACGCGGGCCGATACGCAAGGGAAGCAGCGCTCGATCACGCCTTCAATGTCGGGTCTGCGACCGGCCAGTGCGACGTTGATTCCCTCCGGAGCAATCAGAACGGTGCCGCGCAAGCCGCACTCACCACAGGCCTGTTCTACAACGTTCCGCAGGGCTTCCGGGTTCGTGACTGGACGGAACGCGTAGAGGGAGGCAACCCAGGCACCGGCCTCCTCTTCCCCGGTCACGAGTGCGCGCAGGGTGGCGACATGGGTGCTTCGCCGAAGCGCTTGCGCCAATCCGCCTCGGTGTAGGTGTGCATGGCGAGGGCGTGGACGCCGCCGGCGAGTTGGTCTGCCAGCGTGCGGTTGACCATGCGATGGCGGGCAACGAGAGGCACGCTCGCGAATGCCTCGCTGACGATCACCACCTTGAAGTGCGTCTCCCGGCCGGATGGCCCACTGTGATTGTCGCTTTCGTTCACCACCTCGAGGTGCAGTGGATCGAATGCGTCCGTCAGGCGCTGCTCGATGGTCTCTTGCATCATGGTTCGATCTCCTCGCGATGCTCTGCCGCTTCCCCTACGGCCCGACGAGCACGACCGTCACGTTGTCGCGACCGCCAGCAGCCTTGGCCGCGTCCACGAGCCGTTCCACGCCGCGTTCGGCGTTGCTGCCCCATGCGCGCAGGTTCATGGCGATCTGCTTGTCGTCCACCAGATCGGAAAGTCCATCGCTGCACATCATCAGGCGTTCGTCGTCGTTCAGGTACAGGGTGGACACGTCCATCTGTACGCGTGGCTCGACGCCTATGGCGGTGGATAGCACATGGCGTTCCGGGTGGTTGCGCGCCTCGGCGAAGCTGATCTCGCCGTTGTCGACGAGCCTTTGCACGACGCTGTGGTCGGTGGTCACCTGCACCAGGATGCCCTTGGTGAAGAGGTAGCAGCGCGAATCGCCGAGGTTCCCCACCAGCGCCCGCTGCCCGTTGAAGACAACGATGACGAGGGTGGTGCCCATGCCGAAGCGGGAAGGGTCTTCGCTCGCGTAGTCGTACACGCGCCGGTTGGCGAGGGTTGCCGCGGCGCGCAGGTCGTCTGCCTCCACCGGTCGCTCGCGAATGATCTCGCCCAAGTGTTCGATGGTGGCTTGCACCGCCATTTCGGCGGCAACGTCGCCATCCTTGGCGCCGCCCATGCCGTCGGCGAGGATCGCGAGGCCCAACTCCTCGCGCACGGCGAAGCGGTCCTGATTCACGCTGCGGACGACGCCGACGTCTGTTTTCCCTGCACCGATCATGGGCGGGGATTATAGGGACGGGCGCGGAGAGGACGGACGGGGCTTTGCTACAATCGACCCGTTTCGCCCGGCAGCGCATGCTTGCCGGGCCGGTGGTGCTTTTCGGCTCAATGAGGGTCAGCCAGGGTCCATGAGGGGGTAGTCGCCATGCTCGCCGTCATCTCGCCTGCCAAGTCGCTCGATTTCGAGAGCCGCCCGCACACTCGCAAGCGCTCCATGCCGGGGTTCCTAGACCACTCCGCCGAACTCATCGACGGCTTGCGCGAACTGGCGCCGGGCGAGGTGAGCGACCTGATGGGCATCAGCACTCGCTTGGGCGAACTCAACTGCAACCGCTATCACGAGTGGCGCAGCGATACGGCCGGTGCCAAGCAGGCGGCGTTGGCGTTCCGCGGCGACGTGTACATGGGGCTCGCCGCCTGGGACATGGAGCCGCGCGAACTCACCTCGCTGCAGCGGCGCGTGCGCATCCTGTCGGGGCTCTATGGCCTCTTGAAGCCGCTCGACATGATCCATCCTTACCGACTGGAGATGGGCACCAAGTTCGAGAACACCCGCGGGCGCAATCTCTACGAGTTCTGGGGCAGCACCATCACCGATGCGCTGAACGAGGAACTCGGCGGCCACCGGGTGAAAGTGCTCGTCAATCTTGCATCCAACGAGTACTTTGGCGCAGTGCGTCCGGCCGAACTCGACGCCCGGCTCATCAACACGCGATTTCTCGAACGCAAGGACGGACGCGATCGCATGATCAGCTTCTTCGCCAAGCGCGCCCGGGGGCTGATGGCGGCATACATCGCGCGCAATCGCGTCGAGACCTTGCGCGGCCTGAAGGAATTCGCGGCCGAGGGCTACGAATTCGACCCTGCCCAATCGAGCGCCGACGAGTTCGTGTACGTGCGCGAAGGCAAGCCTGACGCGGCGTAACGCAACGCAGACGAAGCGTGGCAGAGGCGACCACGAGGGGTTGTCCGCCTGGGTATGTCTGGTTGGCGAGGCGCGGCTTCTAGGCGTTGAGAGGACCGTCGGCGGCGTTCAACAACCTGGCGATGGCGCTGTGCTCCCGGCGGCGCGCCCAAGCACCTGCATTCGCCCATTGCGGCGTTGCCGGCTCTGCGCCCAAGGCGCCCTCTACGGTGTCGAGCCAGAAGCGGACGAACTCCTCTTGGCCCGCGCGGGCGGCCCAGGCTAGCGGGGTTGCGAGGTACTCCTCGTCGCGGGCGAATGGGTCGGCGTTGAACTCGAGGAAAAGGCGGGCGGTGGCGACCTCGCCCTTTGCGGCCATGTGGTGCAGGGGGCGCACTTGCTGCCAGTTCGGTAGGTTGGGGTCCATATCGTGTTCGAGCAGGAGGCGTGCGAGGTCAAGGTTCCGCCAGAGGTACGTTTGGCAGATCGTCACGACACCAGGAACGCGTAGGCCCCGTGACAACATTAGACGGATGATCCATTCGTGCCCTTCGCTGACGCACATGGTGAAGCCGTCGGCGCAAACGGCTTCGTCGAAGAGTTCGGGGTTTGCGTCCAAGAGGGCCGCGAGGGCGTCGATGTTGCCCTTCCAGAAGTGACCCATGAAGTCCATGCGGCCGCCGTAGCAGTACATCAGCGCCCGCATGTCTTCGTCCGCGGCAGAGGAAGTGGGTGTACCGGAGGATTCCACCATTGCGTTTGGGTCCGCTCCCGCCTTGAGCAGACGCTCTGCCACCGCTCGATGGCCGAAACGGGATGCCGCCCATAGGGCATAGCCGCGCGGGCAGTTCGGCCCTTCCGGGAGGTTGGGGTCGGCGCCGGCGTCGAGCAGCAGATCGACGATGGCGGCGTGGTTGCGTTCGGCGGCGGCGGAGAGGGGGCGCTTGCCGCCGGGCTCCGGTTGGTCAGCGAGGCTGGCATCGCGACGCAAGAGTTCGCGCAGGCGTTCCTCGTCGCCGAGGGCAGCGGCAATGGTGGGCGTGTACTGTGCGCCACGATCGAGAAGGCGGCGCGCGGTCGCGTAGTCGTTGCGCTGTGGCCAGTAGGGGTGCTGCCAAAGTGCAAGCGTGATGGGGCGAAATCCCTGCCCGCCGAGCCGGTCGTCGCTGCTGAAGCCGGTGGCGTCGATGTCGGCGCCGCGGTCGAGCAGGAGGTCCAGCATCTCAGGCCCCTCGCACTCCGCAGCCTTTTCAACCGCATAGTGCAGGGGGCGGCGACCCAATGCGTCACCACGGTTGACGAGCGCAGCATCTGCATCGAGGAGGGCACGCACGGCGTCGGTATCGCCGGATTGAACCGCTTCGTGGATGGGGTGGATGGTGCCGTTCCCGGCAAAGCGCCGTTCCATTTCTGCACGCAGGATCGAGGCGACCTCGTCGTGGCCGCGCTCGGTGGCCGCCTGCAGCAGGGTTTCGCCGCCGTAGAGGGTACGGTGGGAGATGTCGGCCCCCGCGTCGAGCAGCAGCCGTGTAGCTGTGGCGTGGCCTTCTCGCACGGCGAAGTGCAGGGGAGGCGTGTACCAGTATTCCGCGGCCACGATGCCGGGTACGCGATTGAGGAGCTGGCGGAGGCGATTGGTATTGCCGGCGCGGGCGGCCGTCAGTACGTCCCAGACGTCTTGGCCGCGGAATCGGCCTGTCCAGTCGTGCGCGTCGCCGCGCAATTCATTCGGGCGAATGAGTTCGGTCATCGGGTGTCACTCACTCCGTCGATAGCCAATGGGGTTGGTCGGTGCCGCTCGGAATGTGCGTCCTTTCGGCCCCGAGGCGCTCCCGTAGCCCACTCCGCGTGCACGGGTCATGCGGTCTTGGCGGGCAGGACGGAGGCGCGGATGGTGCGAACCAGGTTTTCTGCCACCAGCACGGTCTCGAGCACGTACGGGCCGATGCGCACGCTCACGTTGCCGTCCGGGAACGATTCCAAATGCTCCAGCACGAGGCCGTTCATCGTGCGCGGGCCGATTGTGGGGAGTTCCCATGCAAGGGCGCGGTTGACGTCGCGCACGAGGGCGCTGCCGTCGATGGTGTAGGTGCCGTCCTCTTCCAGCGGCACTTCGCCAAGCCTGGGGGTGAAGTCGGTGGTGAACTCGCCAACGATTTCTTCGAGCAAGTCCTCGAGCGTCGCCATGCCCTGGATTTCGCCGTATTCGTCCACCGCCAGCGCAATGCGGCGCTTCTCCGCCTGAAAGTTGTAGAGCTGGGTGTGCAGCGGCGTGCTGGCTGGCACGAAGTAGGGCTCCTCGGTCTCGCGCAACAGATCCGACTTGGTGAACGTCTCGCCCGAAAGACGGGCGGCGCGGCGCAGATGGAGGATGCCGACGATGTTATCGATGTGGTTGCGGTACACCGGCAGGCGGGTGTGCTGGGCGCTCTCGATCAGGGCGACGATGGTGGCCGCGTCGTCCTCGATGTCGATGCCGATGATGGCGCTGCGAGGAACCATGATGTCCTCAACTGTCGCATTCTCGAGATCGAGGATGCCCACCAGCATGGCTTGCCGTTCCGGCGGCAGGGTGGTGTGTTCGTTCAGCACGGTCTTGAGCTCGGCGACCGACAGCTGCTCGGTTTTCGCGGGTGCCCGCGCGATCAGCGGTCGCGCCAGCAAGTTGCTGAACCAATTGACGAATATCACCAGCGGATGAGAGATTTTGAGGAGCGGTTGGAGGATGTAGGAGGAGGGGAATGCGAGGGTTTCGGGGCGTGCGGCAGCGACGGTCTTCGGCGTCACCTCGGCGAAGATGAGCATGTACACCGTCAGCACCACGGCGCCGATGAAAGGGCCGGCGGTGTCGCCGACGATGCGGCCCGCCACCTCCGTCGCGAACGAGGCGGTGAGAAAGATGACGACGTTGTTGCCGACAAGGATGACGCCGAGCAACCGGTCCGGCCGTTGCAGGAGGTGGTTGGCCTTGCGTGCCCCGCGATGCCCCTCGTTCGCCAGGTGCCGCAGGCGATAGCGATTGAGCGCCATCATCGCCGTCTCGGAACCGGCGAAGAAGGCAGACATGATCGTCAGCACGACGATGATGAGTAAGAGCGCTCCCATCGACAGCTCGTGCATGGGGCTGTCCTCCTGACCCGCTTTCCCCGCGGCACGTTGGTGCAGTGAGTGTCGCATGGAACCCAGCCCAACCCCATACGTAGGGGACGGGCTTGCCCCGTCCCGGCACGCCCTGACGGGCGCGTCGGCGGTTCGCGGGCACTCCCTGTCACTCCCCCCTTGCGGGGGAGTCGAGAAAAGGCGTCCTCGCCTTTTCTCGGAGGGGGGGCTG
>JAPPDJ010000014.1 GCA_028824555.1 Gammaproteobacteria bacterium
TCGACTCCCCCGCGAGGGGGGAGTGACGGGTGGTGGGGCTTGCGAGGTTGGGGTGGGTTCGGGGGGAGCTTTGTTCTGGGGTTGGGGAGGGGGCGGGCTTTGGGTCGGCGGGTAGTCAGGAACGGCGGGCGAGTTGGCGCTTCAGTTCCGTGGCTTCAGTCTCGAGGGCGTGCAAGGCAACGTCATTGTCCTCTTCTACAAGGAGTCGCTCATCGACGAGGCAGCGTCGCTCAGCGATGGGCGAGTTGGCGCTTCAGGCGCTCGACTTCGGCCTCGGCGGCCAGGCGGGCTCGGCGTTCCTCCAGGCGGCCTCGGCGCTCCTCCAAGCGGCCTCGGTGTTCCTCTTGGTGGTTGAAGAGGAGCTCGCCGGTGGTGGGGTCGAATAGGCGGAGGCGGCCTTCGTCGAGGCAGAGGTGCAGGCCGAGGACCTTTGACTCGCCGCCGGGCATTCCGTCGGGCGTGGTCGTCAGGGGGATGCGCTCGTAGGTGCCCTGCGCGTTCAGGCGGTGGCCCTTTAGGGGGTCGATATAGTCGCCGGTGGGGTCGTGCTGCCAATACTCCGTCGCGCCCAGCCGCTCGTAGAGCCGCCGTTTGCGCGCCTCGTCGTCGCCGTGGGTGTCCTTCGAGGCCACCTCCAGCACGAAGTCGGCGAACTTGCCCTCCTCCCAGGTCTTCCACACCCGGCGCGGCGGCTCGCGGGACGGGCCGAAGGCGACGAACACGTCGGGGGAGAACTTGATGTCCGTGTTGCCCTCTACGTAGTACACGTTCATGTCGCCGGCGACATACACATCCTCGCGTTCAGCGTAGCGCGTGCGCAGGATCGACGAGGCGTCGACGATGGTGCGGTGATGGATGTCCGTTTCGGCCATCGGCTCACCGTCCGATTCCGGATACACGACCGCCCTTGCGGACGCGCTGGCAGTTCGCTGCGCGAACTGCTGCGCACCGGACATCGCATCGGCGGGGCCGGGCTTGCCCGCCGGGAGCGGCTCGGGAGCGGAGGGCATGGCGTTTCTCCTTGGGCGTTGGGCCGGCCGGATGCAGGGACGTTAGCACAGCGCCACAGGCAGGGCGCGTGGCTGGGAGCGGGCGCAGGCGGTGTGGTGCTTGCGGCACGGGGCGGCTCGGGTGCGTATGGGTGGCGCCACCGTGGCACGGGAATTAAGCGCGGTCTGTAGGACGGAACCGCCAAAGCGGGTGAGAGATTGACGCTTTGTGGGTGGAAGGGGCGTTTGGGCGGGGGCCTTGTTCTGAGTTTGGGGAGGACGCAGCTTTGGGTCGGTGCCCCCCCTCCGAGAAACCGAGGACGGTTTCTCGACTCCCCCGCGAGGGGGGAGTGACGGGGTGGTGGTGCGCTTGTGGGATGGGGGGTGTTTTGGGGAGCCCTGTTCTGGGGTTGGGAGGACGCGGGCTTTGCCCGTACGCCACAATCTCCGAACGAAGCCGCTCCTAGCGGTTGGTTTCGCTGAACTGCTGGTGGAGTTCGAGGTCGTTGCGGATGGCTTCGGTTAGGTCTTGGCCTTCCTGGTGGTCGGCTACTACGTAGGGGATTACCAGGATGGCTAGTTCGGTGCGGTCGGTGAGGAGGTTTTGGGAACTGAACAGGCGGCCTACCCAGGGGAGGCGGCCGATTACCGGGATGCCGCCGCGGCCGTCGCTTTGGTTGTTGGAGATCAGGCCGCCCATTAGGACGGAGCCGCCGTCTTTCAGGGTTAGGGCGGTGGTGAGCTGGCGGTTCAAGATGGTGGGGCTGCCGTCGATGCTGGTGCCGGCGTTTGGGCGGGCCTCGCTGAACTGCTGGGAGATATCGAGATCGACGAGGCCGTTGGCCTGGACGACCGGGGTGATCTCGAGTTGCACGCCGGTCTTGCGGTAGGTGACCTGCTGCAGGACGTTGCTGCTGCCGCCCACCTGGACGCCAGTGTCGGCGATGGCGCTGATGACGGGGATTTCGTTGCCGACGTCAATGTTGGCGGACTCGCCGCTCTTCACCATCAGGCGCGGGCGCGAGCGGATGGCGACGCGGCTTTCCTCGAAGAAGAAGTTGAGCGCGGCGCGGGTTTCGCCGAGGTTGTTGTAGGCGCGCAAGGATAGGCCCTTGGCCTTGAGGCCCAAGGCGCCCACCGTGCCGCCGGAGATGCCGTATTTGTCGAGCATGCCCTGGAAGGAGAACTCGAAGCCGGCACCTTCGTCGTTGGTGAGGGTGATCTCGGCGATCAGCACCTCGATGAGGACGGAGGGGACGGGCTTGTCGAGCTCCTTGATGACACCGAGGATCGCGGCCCATTCCTTGCCGGAGCCGTGGAAGAGGAGGATGTTGCGGTTGGGGTCGGAGACGATGCGGCCGCCGGGATTGCGACGGCTGCCGTCTTGGGCGTCGAAGGCATCGCTGATGGATTCGTTCGCGGTTTGGGTGAAACCGGCAGCGTCGCCGGCCTGCAGGGCAAGCACGGCGTTCAGGGTTTCGGTGAGGCTTTCGGCGTCGGTGTTGCGCACCTGGTATGTAAAGGTGGCCTCTTCGATGGCTTCCTGGCGGCGGGCGTCCAGAGTGCGGGCCCATTCCTCGACGTGCGCGAGGGCCTCGTCGTCGGCCGCGAAGACGAGGACCTTGTTGACGCCCTCGAGGGGAACGAGCGTGATCGAGCCGCCGGTGCCGCCGACGCTCGCGGCATAGCCTTCGGCGGCGAGCACGTCGCGCAGAGACGAGGCGAGTTCGCCCACCGGGGTGAAGACGGGCTCGAAGATGGCGCCGTGGCGGCCGCGCAGGTATGGCTGGTCGAAGACTTCGATGAGCGCGAGGGCGCGTTCGAGCATCTCGCGGCGGCCCTGCAGGATGATGGCGTTCTGGCGGGTTTCGACGCGGGCTTCGAGGTCGTCGGAGTCGAAGGTCTGGCGCAGCCAGTCTTGGATGAAGTTGCCTCCGGCGACGCGCAAGGGTACGAGCTGGAAGATGGTGCGGTGGCTGGCCGGCACTTCGGGCAGCGTGGCGCCGCTGACGAGCAGCGGGATTTCGCGGCTGGCGATGTCGTCGCGAGCGACGAAGTTGAGGATGCCGTCCTCTTCCTGGATGTCGACGCCGTAGCTTTGCAGCACGCGGCGGGCGGTGGAGAAGAGCTGCGACGGCGGGATCGGTTCCATCAGCCGCAAGGTGACGAGGTCGGTCTTGCCTTGGAGGTCTGGATCGACGGCGAAGGACATGCCGAGCTGGTGGCCGAAGACCTCGTTGATGAAGGCGACCAAGGGGATGTCGTGGAAGCTCAAGGCGATGGGGTCGCCGGTGAGGCCCTGGCCCAAGCGGTCGGCGATGCCTTCGGCGACGGCTTCCTGGACGACCACGCCGGGTGGCCGGGAGACGCGGAACTCGGGAGCTGCTTCCTCGGCGACATCCGGGGCTTGGGCCTCGTCCCCGGCGTCGGCCTTGGCCGGGCGGATGGGCTCCGGCAGCGGCGGTACCTTGAGCGTGGCGCAAGCGGTTAGGACGCTGGCGAGGGCCAGTGCGAGCAGGCGGATTAACATCAGTTGCGGAGCAACTGCCGACGCGCCCGTTAGGGCGCCCATGGGCGTAGGGCGGAAGGCTCGCGCTTGGGCGCCGGGTTGTGTGGACATGGCGGCGTTGCCTTTTGTTGCGGATCGCTTAGGTGGCCGGCGTTAGCGACTGGCGTTGGCGGCTGGGGCTGGCTCGGCAGTGTCGTGAGACGAAGCTGGTTCTAGCGGTGCCGGGTTGACTGGCGGGAATAGCACTAGGACATCTTTGGCCTCGGAGGGTTCCTCGCTGGGTGCTTCGCTGGCTGCGGTGGCGGCGAGGGTGGCGGTGTTGGCCGCGACTTCGGTGAGGACTCGGCCGTCCGGAAGGGCGTCGCCGGGGGTGCGCCGAGTGACGGTGCCCTCGCCCTCCACCAACAAGGCCACGCGGCTGTTGGGCCTGGCGACGAGGCCCACGAGGCCCACATTGTCGCGGTTCGGGTCTTCGCCGTCCGCCATTCTGCCGGCGGCCTCGGCGGCGACCTGGTTGAAGGAGGCGCCCCCCCAACGCTCGCTTTCCCGAAAGGCGGTGAGGTCTTCGCTGCCCGGGACGGTGGGGAGCGCATCGGGGTCCACCGGGCCCGTGGCTGCGGCTCGACTCGCCGAGGTGGTGTCGATGGGCCAGACCAGAGCGACGAGCGCCACCACCGCAACAGCCCATATAAAGGTGGCAAGAGGGCGTTCGCGACCGGGCACCCCACGACGAAGCGCGGCCGAGAATGCGGCGGGGATGGCGAGTTGCGGCATGGGGCGATTCTACCAGCCTGTGACAGGGGGCTTGGACTGGGGCAAGAAGCGTGGCCGAGAGGCAACGGTTCCTGTGGCCCTACGCGAAGGGGTTGGGGTTAGGCGATGCGGACATCGACGTGACGGTGTGCGACATCGACTCGCGTCGTGTGGGACGAGTTGTGTGTGTGTCGGGAAGTCGGTTTGTGTCGGGAAGTCGGTTTGACACCGTACGTCGGAGGGAGGGCGTCGTGCGTTTTGCTTGACGCGGACTCGTGCGGGGGCGACGATTTCGAAGGGCGAGGCAACCTCGTGGCAGCGCTCTTGCGGATGAACGTGCGAGCTCGATGCCACGGTGGAGGCGCTCACCGACATGGCGCGATGGTTGCGACGGGTGTTGCCGAGCGGCTTAAGGGCTTTGCAGACGCCAGTGCCTTCGTGGAAGTCAACAGGTGGATATGGGAGTGCGACGACGCGTCGGAACTGCTTGCGAGGGTCGACGGGCTGCCGCCGGTGCGGGGTTAGTAGCCTGTCGGATTTGGCGCGCGCCTCCGGAGGGAGGGCGTCCCGCCCTCCATCGCGCCGCAAGGCGCGCAGAACACTCGCTGACCAACAAGGATGCGCGCCCTTACGGGCGCGATGGAGGGCGGGACGCCCTCCCTCCAGAAGACGGCGGCGCCAGGGCCTGTGCAAGTCAAAATGAGACACCTCCCAGTTTCGCTACCCGAAAGCCGCGAGAGGCCAACGCATCCGTTCAGCTTTTTCTACGATGGCTTTCTACGGCGCAGGCTCCTAGCGCCACCTCGCTTCGGTTTGGCGGCGTGGCCTTCTCCATGGTGAGGCGAACTGCGTCGGGGAACGCCCGCCGAGACCTGCTGCAGGGCGGCTTCACATTGGTTGAGGTGATGGTGGTGCTGGCGCTGCTCGCGTTGCTGGCGGGGTTGGCGGCGCCGAATCTGTTGCGGCTCTATGAGGGGTTTGAACGAGCGACCGAGCGCGGGCAGATTCTGGATCAGGTGGCGGGGATCGGCGAGCGGGCAATGCTCGAGGGCGTTGGGCTCGTGCTGCTTGGGAGTGATCCCACCGACGATGGCGAACTGCCGGGAAGGTTTTCGCATTACCGGAAACTGCGGCCGGATGTGGCGGAAGGCTGGTGGGTTGTAGTTGCTCCGCCGCTGGTGGTTCATGCCAACGGGGTTTGTCTTGGCGCGATGGTGGAGTTGGGCGAAGGCCAACGGCACGTGGCCGCCGGAGAGGTCGTGGAGTTGCGGGCTCCGCATTGTCGGATGGAGGGGCGGTGAGCGGCACCTTCTCGGGGCGCCCCAAGGGATCGCAAATGAGCCCCGCAAAAGGGCGCTCGGCAGGTGGGTTCACGCTGCTCGAGGCGGTGGTGGCGCTGGCGGTCTTTTCTGCTGGCGCGATGGCGCTGTATGGACTGTTCAACACCAATCTGATCTCGCTGTCGCGGGCGCACGAGACGATGGATCAGGCACCGTATGTGGATTACGCCATCGACTATCTCTCGGCGGTGAACCCGCACTTGCGCCCCGAGGGGCAGGTGGACCTCGGCGGCTTCGACGTGACCTGGACGGCAACGCTGGTGGAGCCGGTGCGGCAGAGCCAGAACGGCAACGGCTTCATGGGCAACTTCGAGGTAGGGCTCTATGAGGTGGCATTCGAGGTTCGGGTGCTCGACCTCGGCGACGGGGGGCTAGCGGCCAGAGCGACTTCGCTTGGCGTGTATCGAATGCGGCTGGTGGGGTTCGAGAAAGTGCGGGGGCTCGGAGGGGACTTCGCTGCTGGTGGCGGTGCCAAGGCCGGGCACCCGGGTGCGGCGGCGTCGTGAGCGGCTCACTCGCAAGCCACGCGCGCAAGGGCGGCTTCTCGCTCCTCGAAGTGATGGTGGTGCTGACGATCACCGCCCTCTTGTCCGCGCTGGTGGCGCAGGCATTGGGGTTGTTTGGGGCGCGCTACGAGTCGCTCAGGCGGCTGGAGGCCCAGACCACGCAGCAGGCGCTGCCGCGCAACTGGTTTGCCACCACGGTGCGGGGGCTCCTGCCCTATCGGATCGAAGCGCGGCGCTTCGTCGGCGATGGGGGTGCGTTCCGGGGCTTCACCACCGAGTCGCTTGGCAGCGAGCCTGGCTTGCCGGTGGCAACGAGCTGGCGCATCGAGCGGGGTGGCGAGCGTTCGGTGGTGTCGTATCACGAGGAGGGAGGGCTCGCTTGGGAGGTGCTCGTGGTCGATGCCCCGGCGGCATTTCAGTATGCCGACGCGGCGCTCGTCTGGCGCAACGCGTGGCCGGTGGAAGAGCTGCCGTTCGAGCATGTTCCGACGCTCGTGCGGCTGGTGACGATAGAGGGCGAGACGCTTTGGCTGGGGCGCCTCAAGGCGTATCCGGAAGCGATTCCGCACCCGGAGGACTTCTCGTGAGGAGGAGGATTTTGTTCGGGGCCGGCGCTTGGCTGGCGTTGTCTGGAACGCAGGTTGCGATGGCTTTGATTTGGCTCCGGTGCGTGCGCGCTTTCGGCACGCTTGGAGGGCGAGACGCCCTCCCTCCAGAGGCCCGCGTTCAGTCCGAAGGGGCGCCAGGTGTGGGCGCTTTGCCTTGGCTCCGGTGCGTGCGCGCCTTCGGCACGCTTGGAGGGCGGGACGCCCTCCCTCCAGAGGCCCGCGTTCAGTCCGAACGGCCGACAGGTGTGGGCGCTTCGGAGGGCAGCTTGCCATCCGTCCCTTCGCGACCATCGCTTGCACGGGCTTTTTTGCATCGTACTTTCCGGCAGGGGTTTGCCTTGGTTGGGGTGCTTTGGGTTCTGGCCGCGCTGGGGCTGGTGGCGGTCTATGTGGACGGGTTGGTGGGGTCGCGGGTGGATCGGGCGATGGCTGCCCGAGAAGGCATCGCCCGCAAGTTGGATCGAATTGGGACGTACAACACCGTGGTCTATCTCGCCGTGGCGGGGAGGACGAACCACCGGGCGCTGGTGCTCGAGCGGCGGCAACGGTTCACGGACGACATTGCCGAGAACGAGTTCCTGCCGGTGGGAGACGGCGAGCTTTTGCTTACGGGAAAAACCTACGCTGGCCTTGGGGACATGCACTTCTCGGTGCAGGACGAGACCGGGCTCGGCGCCTTGAACCTGCCCCACGCGCCGATGTTCGGTGCCGCGCTCGAGCACCTGGGGGTGTCGCCGATGGGCGTCCGGCGGCTGGCGGCGCGGGTGCGCGACTACATCGACCTCGATGCCGACCTCAGCGTCAGCGGGGCGGAGAGCCTGGCGTATCGCCGTCGCGACCTGCCGCCGCCGCCGAACTGGATCATGCTGGCGCCGCTCGAAATCAAGCGCGTGTTCGGTGCCGCCGAGGCCATCGCGCCCGAGCAGTGGGAGCCCTTGCGGGGGCTGGTTTCCACCCGCTCGGCGGGCTACAACTTCAACACCATGCACCCCGATGTGCTCGCGGGGCTGCTACGCTTGCCGACGGAGCAAGTGGACGCGGTGCTGAAGGCAAGGGCGGGAGGCCCGATCAACCGCGCCGACCAGGTGGCGTCGCTCACGGGCCGGCATCTCGACATCAACGACGAGGACATCCTCACCGCGCCGTCGAGCTTCCTGCGCGTGGCGGTGTGGCCGAAGGGAGGCGGGGCGTGCTCGGTTGCCGGCATCCAGCTCACCTTGCAGGGAGATGTGGTGCCGTGGCGCACCGGCTATTTCTACACCGAGACGCGAGCGCTAGCGCAATCGAGGCAAACGGAAAGGGAGACGGAAGCGCCCTACACGGGCGAGATCGACACCACCGCAGATGACGCTGCAAGACTTGCAACTGAGGTTCCGACGCCTGCTACGCCGCTTTTCGGCGCGACCTTCAGCGATTCAGACTGAGGCCGGCGCCGAGGCGCTGCCCATGCGCTCCTTCCAGCCGCATTGGATCGTCGGCCGCGGCCTCACCATGTATCGCTGCCAGGACTTCAGCCGCGTGCCGCGCACGAGAAGGCAGGCGGCGGTGGCGTTGCAGGTTGGCGTATGGAGCCCGTTTGCCGACACCGGCTGGCGCTGCGTGTGGGCCGGCGGCAAGGCCATGGTGTGGTTCTGGGACGCGGCCGACGTGGAGGTGCAGGGAGAGCTTCTCGACAAGGCGGCGCTCGAACGGCCGGCCACGGTGAGCCAAGTGCCGGAGCCGCTCTTTCTGCCGCGCGGGCAGGACGGCGCGCGACTCGTGAAGTGCCATGACGGCTACGACCTGCAGTTCTGGCGGGACGGGGTGCTGCTCGACTCGCTTTGGACTCGGCAAGAACCCGACGAACGCCGCATCGCGTGGTTCCTGGAGCGCATTGGCGAGACGGCAGACGAGGCGCTCCTGGTCGAGGCCGAGATGGCGCCGGAGCCTTGGTCGCGCAGCGAGTCGCCGGTGGAATGGCTGCGGGCGCGGGAGACGGCCATCGGCGTCACCTGCCTTGCCGTGCTGGCGCTGGCCGGTGTTTGGCAGGAGGCGCGCTACTGGAAGATGCGCCTCGCCACCGGCGGCGCGGCGGCGGATTTGACCGTGGTGGAGACCGATGTGCTGCCGCAGCTCTCGGCGCGGGGGGATTTCGTCAACCTCAGGCGGCGCAACGAGAGGCTCGCGGAGCTCTTCGGCCAGCCGTCGCAGGCGCGGCTGATGGGGGTGGTGGACGAGATTCTGCCGAGCGACACAGCGGTGTTCCGCGAGTGGCGCTTCGCCGAGGGGGAACTGGCCGTGGTGCTGGTGGAGGAAGCCGAGGAGGCAGTGGATCGGGTGGCCTTCGTGCGGGCGCTGGAGGCGCATCCCTGGCTCAGCGGGGTGCGGGCAGAGCAGGGCCGACGGCAGGGCGAGGTGCGCTTTCGCATGGAGGTCGCGGCGCGATGAAAGAGCGCTTCGAGGCGCTTTTGGCGCGGGTGCGGGAAGAGCTTGAGAAGAGCACGGTGGTGCGGCTGGGCGCCTGGGGCATCGCCGGGGTTTTGCTGCTGTGGTTCGCCTTGACGCGGGGGGATGCGGTGGCGCTCGCGCATGCGGACTATGTGTCGGAGGCTCGGCGCCTCAATGCGGCTACGGGGGCGTTGGACGGCGGCGATTGGGCATCGCGGCTGGAACGGGAACAGGCCGTGGGCGTCGAGCTCGAGGGAATGCTGTGGCAGGCGGACTTCGAGGGGCATGCCCAGGCGGAACTCGAGGAGGCGCTGACGAGCATCTTCGAGCCGCTCGACTTGGGTAGGCGCCGCATTCGCATGGGGGTGAGCCAGCCGGCACCGGACTTGCCTGGGGTGTGGCAGGTGCAGGCGCAGGTGAGCGCCGAGTATCGCAGCGGGGCGGAACTCGCGGCCTTGCATGCGGTGGCGACGTATCCGCGCCGGCTAGCGGTGGAGCGGTTCGTGATCACGACCAACCCGCGGCGGATTGACGTGATCGTTTCGGCTTACTTCACGGGGTTTGGGGGGGACGACGGGGCGTAGAAGGATGCGCGCCTTGCGGCGCGTGGGAGGGCGAGACGCCCTCCCCCCGTAGGGGCGACCCTTGTGGTCGCCGCTACGAGCCTTCGAGGACCTTGGTGACGTCGGCGGTGAAGTCGGGCAGGAGGGCGGAGGTCGCGATGTCGCCGGGGTGGAACTCGCCGTGCTCGGCGTAGGCATCGCCGGTGAGGGTCAGGACGGTGATTGCGGCGGCCTGGGGGTCGACGATCCAGTACTCGGGGATGCCGGCCTCGGCGTAGTCGGCGCGCTTGGTGATGTAGTCGCGGTCGGGGTCGTCGGGGCTGACTACTTCGACTACTAGGTCGGCGCCGGACCAGTAGCGGTTGTCGCGACGTTCGTCAGCTTCGTGCAGAAGAAGGAGTACGTCCGGCTCGCGGAACCTTGCTGCCCCCACGCGGACTCGGTGTGGAGCAACCGATATCACACCGTGGCGTGGCGCCAAGAACGCATCGAGCAGGCGGAACATCCGCAGCATCACCATTTGGTGTTCGTGGGTGGGCATCGGTAGTTCTTCAATACGTCCATCCGCGAACTCCACCAACCGAGAGCAATGATCCGTGAGCCAAAGGTAGCCGGCCACGTTCCAGCATCCTTGCGGGGGGCGAAACTCAAGCAGTAGGGCGTCGGCCTCGTCTTGGGTGGTAGTGCAGGTGCTCATGGAGGAATTGTCGCATGTCTGGATGGGATGCGGGTTACGAGGCGGCGCCACCGCCCGGTTCCGGGACGTAGCCGATGTCGGCGTTGTCGCCCTCGCCGCCTTCGGCCTGGTCGGCGCCCAGGGAGTAGAGGACGAAGCCTTGCAGGTTCTCGACCGGGCTCTCGTAGCGGTAGGGAGTGCGCCAGGGGTCGGCGGGGAGTTCGTCGTCTAGGTACGGGCCACGCCAGTAGTCGGCGACTTCCGGGGGAGGTGACATGAGCGCGGCCAGGCCCTCGGTGGTGGTGGGGTAGCGACCCACGTCGAGGCGGAAGGCCTGCAGGCCGGAACGGAGGTTCTTCACCTGCACCTCCGCGGCGCGGACATTGGCCTGGTCCACTTGGCCCATGATCCGCGGGGCCACGAGGCCGGCGATGAGCACGAGAATGACCAGCACAACCATGACCTCGATCAAGGTGAACCCGGACGATGGGGAGCGGCTTCGGCCGAGCCGAGATGTCGAGGGGAAGACGGCGGAGTGGTGAAACGTCTGCATGTTCGGCCCGCACCGTGGGTGGCATTGCTGGCGTTAGTGTAGCGCCGGCTCCTAGCGCGCTCTAGGAGTGCGTTGGCAGTTCGCTAGCGCATGAGGAAGGCCACCCGAAGAAGGGCGACGCATGCGTCGCCCCTACAGCCGGCGGCTTGACCGACACCTTTCTGTAGGGGCGACGCATGCGTCGCCCTGTCCGGCAGACCGGTGGGCCGCCGCCAAGTCCGACAGACTGCTAGCG
>JAPPDJ010000101.1 GCA_028824555.1 Gammaproteobacteria bacterium
CTCCCCCCTCGCGGGGGAGTCGAGAAAAGCGTCCTCGCTTTTCTCGGAGGGGGGCCGCCGACCCAACGCCCCGTACGCCGCAATCTCCGAACGAAGCCTTCCTGTCACTCCCCCTCGCGGGAAGTGGTAGCAGGTGGGTACGGCGCGGGCGCGCAAACCCGTCCTCATCCTCGGCAGTCGCGACAGGCGATTCACCTGTCGTCCAACGCAGCCTCGACGTTCGCGGGTACGAATGCTGTTCGAACGGGCGAACCTGGCTTTGTGGCGTGCACCTGGGCCTTCGCAAAAAAATGACACCACTTGGTCTAGGAGAATGATGGGCTGTGCTCTTTCGGTGCTCATCGCCGTTCTGCCCGGGCGTACACTCGCGGCAAGGTATTGCGAGGACGGGCGGATGGTGGCGCGAACCGGGGCGGAGTATTTGGCCGGGCTCAAGGACCGGCGGGCGGTTTGGGTTGATGGCGATGCCGTTGCCGATGTCACTGCCCATTCCCCGTTCAGGGGTTCCCTGGCCGGCATGGCTGGGTATTTCGACTGGCAGCACATGCATCGCGAGGCCTGTCTCGTCGAGGGTGCGGATGGGGACAGCGGTCACGTCAGCCATCTGATCCCAATGTGCCGCGAGGACCTTGCCGTCCGGCACCGCGGCCTCAAGCAAACCGCCCGCTACAGCGTCGGGATGCTGGGGCGAACGCCGGACTACCTCAACGTCACTTTCGCGGGGTTCGCCGGCCAGCCTAGCCTTTGGCGTGCAGCCGGGAATGAGCAGGGACACGACAACCTAGTCGCCTTCCAGCGCGAGATCGCGGCCAAGGACCTGTCGCTGACGCATACCATCGTCCACCCGGTCGTCGACAAGCGCGTTGCCGACTACGAGGGGGTCAATCTCGAAGCTGCCCTTCGCAAGGTGGACGAAACGGCGGACACCATCGTCGTCAATGGCTCGCGGATTCTGGCGACGCTGGGGCCCTTCGCCGACGAAATCGCCGTCTATCCCGCCCACCCGGTGCCCGCCGAGCACACCGACATTGCCATCGCCTTCGCCGTGCCGATGAACACTCCGGGGCTCAAGGTGCTCTGCCGCGACCATTACGGGGTGGATCGCGACCCGTTCGACGCCCCCTTCTCGAGCCGGTTTGACGAACAGGACGCCTTCGTCATCTTCGATCACGTGGAGGTGCCGAAATCGAGGGTGTTCTGCGACTGCAACCTCGAGGTGTTCAACTCCGTGCTGCGCCGTGGCTGGACGGGCAACATCATGCAGCAGACCGCGATTCGAGCCTTGGTGAAGCTGGAATTCGCCTATGAACTCGCCACCCGCATGGCCGAGGCTACCGGCCAGCACCAGCGCAGCGAGGTCACGCGCCTGCTCGGCGAACTGTGGTCGTACGCAGAACTCACCCGCAGCGCCATCAAGGCGGCCGAAGACGGTGCCTTCGACTACGGCGACGGCACGTGGTTCTGCGACGAGCGGCCGTTCGCAGCCCTGCGCCCCACCATGCCCGGCTGGATGGTGCGCGTGAACGACATCCTCAAGCAGATCGGCTCCCACAACCTACTCGCAACGCCGGCGCGGGCCGATTTCGACGATGCCGAGCTAGAGCCGCTGCTCAGCCAACACCTGCGCGGCGCCGACGAGGTGGATGCACGCGAACGGGCACGACTGTTCCGCACCGCCTGGGACCTGGCCGGCTCCGCACTCGGCGGCCGCATGGAACTCTACGAGCGTTTCTACCTGGCATCAGCACCAAGGAACTACTCCATCGCCCACGCGTCGGCGCAGCGACTCGGCGAGTGGAACGCCGTGCCGGAGTTCTGGCGCTCGACCGATGAGATGGTCGAGAGGTACGCCAAGGGCGCACAAGAATAGGAAGAGTTTGCAGGCTACGAATGAGCCTTACACACGGCTGACTCCACCCGTGTAGGCCGACCAACTGGACCCACACGCCTATCGGTGCGTGCGAGGGCAGGTTGCCCGCCCCCCAAGCTCGTCAGATCGACGCCAGAATCGCTGGCAGCCGCTCCACTAGGTACATTGGCAGGGAGATTAGGCGGTAGGCCACGTCCATCGGACCCCGTCCTTGCTGCACGCGTGTGCGGATCGTTTGGATCGATGGCAGGGCGACGTCGAAACGGACGGCGATTGGTGTGTTTTTTTCGGCGACGAATTGATGCAGCGACTTCAGGCTTCCGCTGGCGCCGGCCTTGACCTCGATGGGGACGATGCGGCCGTCGAACGCGGCCACGTAGTCCACTTCCGCGTTTGCCGCGCGGCCTTCGCGCAGCCAGTAGCTGAGGCCGCGGTTGGGCGACTCGGCGAGCAAACCCTCGAGATGCTGGCCGACGAACTGTTCGGCCATGGCGCCTTCGTTGACGAGTCGCGTTTCGTCGGTGTTCTCGATGGCGCTCCAGCCGAGACCGGACACGGCATTCATCAAGCCCACATCCATGAATAGCAGCTTGTAGGAGCGCGGATCGAAGTCCGCTTGCAGCGGCAGGCCGTTGCAGTGGCTGTGCGTCACCTTCGACAGCACCCGCGCCATGCACAGAAGCTCGATGTCGGCCTTGACGGTCGCGGCCTTGTCTTCGCGGGAGAAGTGGATGTACTTGACCTTGCGCCCGACGTTGCGAGCGGCGAAGTTGAACGCGTTGACGATGCGGGAGAGGCTTCGTGAGCCGACGTACTTGGGGAAATCTTCGCGATAGGTGTCGACGATGGAGCGGTGTACCTCCGTGGTGTCGCGGAACCGCCCGGTATCCGCATAGGCCTGAACCGCCTCCGGCATACCGCCGGTCAAAAGGTACGCGCGCAATTGCTGCATTAGACGCTGATGTACTGCGGGATCGATTCCGCGCTCCATCTCGAATGCGTCTATGGCGCGGGCCAGACCTTCGGCACCGACGGCATTCAGGAACTCTGTGAAGCTCATCGGGCCCATGTGCAGATAGGCGATCCGACCGACCGGCATTGAGGTGCGGCGGTCCGCAAGGGCGAAGTCGAGCAGCGAGCCGGCGCCGAGCACGGGCAGATCGGGCATGTCCTCGCGCAGGTAGCGCAATGCAGGGATGGACTCGGGCACGGCTTGCATTTCGTCGAGAAACAGCAATGTGCCCGGCCCGAGTTCGCCGAATTCGGGCAGCGCTTCAAGGACGTTCAGGAGATGTGCAGGATCATTGCGCGCAAAGGCCGGTCCCAAATCGGCGTGCCGTTCGAGATTCACCTCCACCAACGGTCGGCCGCAGCGTTCCGCGAACAGACGCACCAGCGTGGACTTGCCGACCTGCCGGGCACCGCGAAGGACTAGCGGCTTCCGGGCTGGCGTGGCGAGCCATCTGTCCAAGAGCGCAAGTTGCTTTCGTTCCATACTTGGAGAATAGCGCAACAGGTGGGTGTTTTGGACGCCATTCCGACTAAACAGAGGGGTGTTTCGACCATAGTATGGTGAAAACAAGGGGCTGTTTGTCACGGTTGTCGATCTGAAGGGGTCTCCTGCGGGGGGATCTAGTGTGCCGTCCCATAGGTTCGACGTACTTCGGGATGCCCAATCCTCGTCCCGACCGACCTTTCGGGGGGAGAGTCTGGGCGGCACGTCCTCCTTTTTCTCGGCGTCGGTGCGCCAGCCAGCGCCCAGCGGGAAGGGTGACGTATTTTCGGGACGCGACACTAGACCCGGAAGTGGTGGGGGCCGAAGTTGGCTTCGTAGTAGGGGGCGACCATTCGGCCTGGAGGGACAACTTGGTCCACGGCGTCGAAGTCGGCTTGGGTGAGGGTCATGTCCGCGGCGTCCAGGTTGTCTTCTAGTTGCTGCATGGTTCTTGGGCCGATGATGGGGCTGGTTACGCCCGGTTGGGCCATCACCCAAGCCAGGGCGAACTGGGAGACGGGGACGTTGTGGGCGGCGGCCAGGGGTTCGATGGCTTCCACCACGTCGTACACGTTCTCGTTGAAGCGGCGGCGTTGCGCGGGGTTCATGCGGGCAGTGTTGGCGAAGCGGGTGCCTTCGGGGGCGGATTCGCCGCGCTTGTACTTGCCGGTTAGGAGGCCACCGGCTAAGGGGCTCCACGGGATGGTGGCGACGCCGTAGGTTTGCGCCATGGGCATGAGTTCGCGTTCCACGCGGCGATCCAAGAGGTTGTAGGGCTGCTGCTCGCAGACGAAGCGGTTCAGGCCATGCTTCTCGGATGCCCAAAGGGATTCCACGAACTGCCATGCGGCGAAGGTGGAGGTGCCGATGTAGCGCACCTTGCCTTGGCGAATGAGATCGTCGAGGGCACGCAAGGTCTCGTCGATGGCGGTGTCGGGGCGGGGTCGGTGGATTTGGTAAAGGTCGATGTAGTCGGTCTTGAGGCGCGTGAGGCTCGCTTCGCAGGCGGCCATGATGTGGCGGCGGCTGGCGCCTTGCATGTTCGGGTCGTCGTCCGCCATCGCGCCGTGGAACTTGGTGGCGAGGATGACGCGGTCGCGCTTGCCGTTGCGCTTGAGTGCCTCGCCGGTGAAGGTCTCGCTGCGGCCACGGGAATAGACGTTGGCGGTGTCGATGAAGTTCACGCCCCGCTCGATGGCGCGGTCGATGATGGCGCAGGAGTCGCCCTGTTCCGTGCGCATTCCGAACATCATGGCACCGAGGCAGAGGTTGCTGACGCGGACGCCGGTGCGGCCCAATAGGCAGGTTTCGAGGGACATTCGTCGTCTCCAAGTGAGTGGGCATGTGGCTGCTCAGAGTAGCGTAGCAGCGAACGGTTCAAGCATGCGTGCGTTGGGCTGACGCGCCTCGCGGTGCACCAGGGCTATAGGACCAAGGTCAGGGCCAAGAGGGCGGCAAGGGTGGCGCTGACGAGCTTCCAGAACAGGGTGGGGTTCTTCTCCAGCAGCGGGGCGGATTCGGCGCGACGCACGAGATCCGGATTCGGTTGGGAGAGGTCGGTGGTGAGTTCTGACAGGGCCTCGTAGCGGTTGGCTGGGTCTTGGGCGGTGGCTTTGGCCAAAGCCAGATCGATCCACTTGGGGAGGTCGGGGCGGCCCCCTTCGGCCAAGGGGATGTAGGGGCGGCCGAGGTATGCGTTGGCGTCGCGGGCCAAGGGCGGCTTGTAGGGCAGCTTGCCGGTGAGCATTTCGTAGGTGACGATGCCGAGGGCGTAGATGTCGGCGGCATGGGTGGCGCCCTGGCCGAGCAGGCATTCCGGGGCGACGTAGCCCACCGAGCCAACGGGATGGGTTTCGCGCACGGCGCTCGACAGTTCGTCGAAGCCTTGGGCGTAGGCGGTGCCGAAGTCGATGATCTTGGCGTTGCCGTCGCGGTCCACCATGACGTTGTCGGGCTTGAGGTCCCGATGCACCATCTGCAGGCGCTGGAACGCTCTGAGGGCCCGCGCGATCTCGCCCACGAGACGCCGTACCTCGTCGATGGCCGGACGTGGATGGTCCAGCATCCACTGACGCAAGGTGCGGCCGTCGATGTGCTCGGCGATGTAGTAGAGGAAGCGGCTCTCCGGGCGCGGCAGCACCTTCATCACGCCCGGATGCTCGATGCGCCGGCCGATCCACTCCTCGCGGATGAAGCCGTCGAGATACACCGGGTCCTCGGCGACGGCCTCCGAGGGCACCTTGAGCGCTACGCGCCGGCCGGACTCGTCCTCGGCAAGATAGATGTGGCTGCGGGTGCCTTCGTCGATGGTGCGAAGCACGCGGAAGCCGTCGATGCGGGCGCCCGGGGAGAGAGGCGGCGGAATGACCTGGCGGGTGAGCCGGCGATGCGCCTCGTCGATGTCTTCTGCCGGCACGGCGTCGATTCGGGCGATCAGGCAGCTTACGTTGTCGTCGCTGCCTTGCTCGAGTGCGGATGCCACGACCGATTTGGCGACGTCCTCTAGCGATGCATCCACGGCGGTTGCAAGGGCTACGCCGCGGCGCAATTCCTGGGCGCCCAGTACGTCGTGGATGCCATCGGTGGTGAGCAGGAACACGTCGCCGTCGGCAAGGTCTTCGGCGAGGTAGTCCACCTCCATGTGCAGTTCCATGCCGAGGGCGTTGGTGAGCATTGCCTGCTTGCGGTGGTCGCGGGTGAGCTGTTCGAGATTGCCGTCGCGCAGGCGATAGACGCGGCTGTCGCCAACATGGAAGACATGCGCGGTGCGGCCCTTGGCGATCACGGCGCTCACCGTGGTCGCCATGCCCTCGTGATGGCAGAACCAGCGGTTGAGGGCATTCAGCACCCGTGCGGCGGCGGTCTTGGCGGTCCAGGTCTCGGGCGTTGCCAGGTATTCGTCGATGAACTCGGTGACGGCGGTCTGGCTCGCCATTTGCGCCTGCTCGCTGCTCGAAAGGCCGTCGGCAATCACTGCCACGGCGCCCTTTAGGCGGTCAGGGGGAGCGGCGGCGAAAGCGTCTTCGTTGGTGGACCGAACGCCAGGCAGGGAGACGCCGCCATAGCTGACGGCCAAGGCTTTGGGTGCCGCGGGTTCCACACGCGCGGCAGCATGTGCCCGCCCTTGGTTTCGGACCGGCCCTGGGGGGGAGGGCATCTTGCCCTCCCGCGCGCCGCAAGGCGTGTGCTTTTCGGAGCGCATCGCTGTCTGACTCAAAGTGCTGGCTCTACGCTACCAAGGCCGTGCGTTGGCTCTGCACGCCTAACGGCGCGTGCAAGGGCAAGATGCCCTCCCCCGGAGGCTCTCGCGGCGACCAAATGCCAAACAGAACTCATCAAGCAACTTCGATCAGTTCCACGGTGCCGTCGTCGCGGACTTCCGCCATGTGGCCGCGCGGTTCTTCCATGAAGAACAGGGTAAGGAAGCCCACCACCGCCGAGATGCCGATGATGGCGAAGAATGCCTCGTAGCCGACGAAGGAGAAGATGGTCAGATACACCACGGCGCCGATGTTGCCGTAGGCACCCGTCATGCCAGCGATTTGGCCCGTGAGGCGGCGCTTGATGATGGGCACCACCGCGAACACCGCGCCCTCGCCAGCCTGGACGAAGAAGGAGCAGGCCATTGCGGTGATGACGGCCAGCACCAGCGGCCAGGAGGAATCCACCAGGGCGAACGTGAAGTAGCCGACCGCGAGGCCGGCGATCAGGAACAAGAGGGTCGTCTTGCGCCCGAACCAGTCGCTGAGGAGCCCCCCGGCGGGGCGCGACATCAGATTCATGAACGCATAGGACGACGCGAGCAGCCCCGCCTGCACCATGCCCAAGCCAAACACGTCCATGAAGAAGAGCGGCAGCATGGACACCACCGCGAGCTCGGAACCGAAGGTGGCGAAGTAGAGCACGTTCAGGACGGCAACTTGCTTGAACTTGTAGCGGTGCAGTTCCGGCACCGGCGCCTCGAACACGCCCTTGTTGACCCGCCATGCCTGCCATGCGTCGTAGAAGTAGCCGGCCAGCAGGAAGGCGTAGATGGTGTTGGCGGCGCTGGCGGACAGGAGTTCCACGCCGCTCGGCGAGAGCTTCCACGTCAAGAGGGCAAGGGCGAGGAAGACCGGGGCCTTCATGGCCAAGAGCAGGAAGAAATCGCCTTTGCTGGTGACCTCGATGGCACCGAGGTTCTTCGGCTTGAAGTAGGTGGAGCCCTTTGGCGTGTCGGAGACATTCAGGTAGTAGAGCACGCCGAACACGATCGACAGCACGCCGGTCAGGCCAACGGCGTAGCGCCAGCCATCGTCACCGCCGAACAGGAGCGCCAGCGCGGGCAACGACATGGCGGCGGCCGCCGAACCGAAGTTGCCCCAGCCGCCGTAGATGCCTTCCGCACGGCCGAGTTCGTTGGCCGGGAACCACTCCCCCACCATGCGGATGCCGATGACGAAGCCGGCGCCGATGCAGCCGAGCAGGAAACGGGCAATCGCCGCCTGGGCGAACGAATCCGCGAGCGCAAACAGGAAGCACGGAATGCTGCAAACGAGCAGAAGAGTGGAGTAGACCAGCCGCGGCCCGAACTTGTCGGTGAGCATCCCGATCAGGATCCTTGCCGGGATGGCGAGCGCGACGTTGAGGGTGAGGAGCGTCGAAATCTCCGCTTTGCTGAGTCCCAGTGACCCGGAGATCGCCCCCATCAGCGGGGCATGGTTGAACCACACCACGAACGTGACGAAGAACGCCATCCAACTCATGTGCAGCACTTTCATCTTGCCGTGGAAGGCAAAGAGGTTGAATCGTCCTTCGGGGGTGGACACGGAAATGCTCCTTTTCCTGACGGGGGCTTTCGCGGCCGGAACGGGGTCAGTGATCGACTGGAGCAACGCCGACGGCCGGGTTGGCGGCAAGGCCAATGTCGCGGGCGTGTTGTTCGAATGCCTTGTTTTTCCAGAAGAACGCGCCCGGCATGGTGGTCGGGATGACGACCACGTAGAAGATGGCTCGGCCGAGGACCGCGACCGCCACGCTAATGGCCGTGCCCAGCATCCACGGCAGCGGATGGGCGACCCCTGCGACGAAGAGGCAAGCGACATAGGCGAAGTTGGCACCCAGCAATGCGTTGCGGAGGCGATAGACCCAGCCGAAGGTGGTTCGTTGCACGTGGTGGGAGACGGCGCCCTCGTGTTCCGCGCCACGCATGGCTCGCGCGTGACCCGCAAGCCCGGCAACCTCGATGGCAATGCCGCACGCGATAGCGACGAGGAGTGGTGCCGACGAGGCGGGCAGGAAGGCGAGGCCCAGCCAGCCCCCGAGCGCCAGGGAAGTGCCGACGAACGCCGCGCCCGTCTGCCAGTGGTTCCAGAACGGTCTCGCCGGGATGAGGTAGCAGCGCACCATGAAGTAAAGAGTGGCCGCACCGGCGATGATGGCCGCGGCGCCGGCGGCCAAAGCCACCGAAGCGAACCCGGCGAAATCCGCCAGCACGTAGAGCCCTGCGAAGCCCCCGAACAGCACCGTCGCCAGCGCCTCGCGGCTCAAGTTCGAGTGGCGCAAGTTATTGAATCCTCGATAGAACCGCAGAACCTTGCCGAGGTGTGCCGTAGACGCCGCCATGCCAAGCCCGACGAGGAGCAGCGCAACGAGACCCATGCGGAAATCCGCCATCCCGCCGAGGAACGTCGTGACGAAGACCCCAACGCCAGCCTGCACGGCCAGCGTGAACACGACCAGCGGGTTCTCCCGCGACGACAAGCGCGAGAGATTCCAGCCAATGCCTTCACTCGCTGCCGCATCAACCACCGGCCGGAAGGTCGCGTCCGCACTTTCCTTGCGATACTTCACCGGTGCCGAATCCGGTCGGGTAACCTCCAGCGGCGTCCTTCGCTCCTGCTGAAAGCGGATGTTCGGATTGGTGATCTCAGGATCGGGAAAGCCGGGAATGCGCGTCTCTATCTGCGCCCTGCCCGCCGGCACGTCCTCCACCACGCCGAAATCCAGCGCATTTCCGACACAGGCGGAGACGCAAGCCGGCTTCAGCCCCACTTCCAGTCGATCCACGCACATGTTGCACTTCTCGACCTGCCCCGCCATTGGATCGAGCTGCGGGGCGTTGTACGGGCACACCCAAGTGCAGTAGCCGCAACCGAAGCAGATGTCCGGGTCCTGGATCACCGCACCGTACTCTGGGTGCTTGGTGTAGGCGCGCGTGGGGCACCCCTTCAGGCACACCGGGTCATCGCAGTGGTTGCAGGCCATCGAGATGTTGATGCGGGCGTAGTCGGGATAGGTGCCCCCTTCGACGTAGCCCACGGAGCGGAACGACAGATGCGGCGGCAGGTCGTTCTTCTCGCTGCACGCCGCCTCGCAGGCGTGGCAGCCGATGCAGTTGTCGGCGGTGAAGTGGAAGGCGTGCTGGCGGGTGCGATTGGGGTTGTCGCCGATGCCCGCATCGCCGTTGATGTTCAGGCTCACGCCGTTGTCGCCATCCGGCAGGAGCTCGATGGGATTGCCGTAGCGGTTCAGCGTCTCGGCATTGGCGCGGGCAAGCGCCGCCGTCTCGTCGATGGCGGCGAGCTTGGAGTCGAGCACAGCGAGCTTGGAATAGGCGGGTTCGTCTTCGCGCAGCGGGATCATGGGCAGAGCTCCGCCGCGCCTTGGCAGATTTTCGCTGCGCGAAAACTGCACCGAGCCGGCTGCAATGCGTCTGTTCCGCCCGCTTCTGTTGCATGCATGGCTAAAAGCCCCTCACGGCGGCGTTCCAGCGCGCCGCTTCGGCCTGGTCCACCGGCTCGATCCGCACAGCGCATTGCTTGAAGGCGGGCTGGCGCGAATGGGGGTCGAGCAAGCCCAGTGTCAGCCGGTTGACGCATTCGTGGAAGTGGAACGGGATGAACACCATGTCGCTCGGCACCCGCTGGGTGCGCTGCGCCATCACCACCGCATCGCCGCGCCGTGACACCAGCCGGGCATAGCCCATGTGCTCGAGGCCAAGCGCTTGTGCCGCGTCCGGGTTGATCTCCATGTAAGGCGTCGGTGAAAACTTGTTGCAATTCCCCACCTTGCCGGTCTTGGTGCGGGTGTGGAAGTGCTCCACCACGCGGCCGCTGTTGAGCCAAAACGGGAACGCTTCGTCGGGTCGCTCGTTGTTCTCGACATAGGGCAGCGCGAGCAGCCTGGCCTTGCCGCCGGGGAAGGCGAACACGCCATCGGCGTAGAGGCGGGGCGAGCCGGTCTCGTCGCCTTCGCGCATGGGCCATTGCAGGCCGCGCGCCGCCTCGATCTTGGCGTAGGTCATGCCGGAGATGTCGAGGTTGCGACCGCGCCCCTTCGACAGCTGCTTCATTTCCTCGAACGTGGCTTCGGGCGTTGCCGGCCAGTTCATCTCGGCGGCCTTCGGCCAGCGCGTGGCGAGGGCGGTGAAGATCCAATGGTCGGGCCGGGAATCCGCATATGGCTCCGTCACCGGCCGGGTGATGTTGACGCGCCGTTCGGTGTTGGTGAAGCAGCCTTCCTTCTCCGCCCATACCGAGGCCGGCAGATAGACGTGGGCGTAGTCGGCCGTCTCGACATCCTCGTAGGCGTCCTGAACAACGCAGAAGTCGAGCTTCTGCATGGTCTTGCGGATGCGCGGCGAGTTCGGCATGGAGGTCATGGGATTGGTGGCGATGACCCAAAGCGCCTTGATCTGGCCGGTCTCGATGGCGGGAAAGATGTCGGTTTGGAAGAGTCCCCGCTTGGTGGGGAG
>JAPPDJ010000137.1 GCA_028824555.1 Gammaproteobacteria bacterium
GAGATCGAGCTTGTTGAGCACGATGACGTCGGCGAACTCGATCTGGTCGATGAGGAGGTCGGTCACCGTGCGGTGGTCGTCTTCGCCGAGCGACTCGCCGCGCTCCTGGAGCGCTTCGGCGGCGTAGTAGTCGCGCAGGAAGCTCGCTGCGTCCACCACCGTGACCATCGTGTCGAGACGCGAAACCTGACTCAGGCTCACGCCGTTCTCGTCCTCGAAGGTGAAGGTCTGGGCGACGGGAATGGGTTCCGATATCCCGGTGGACTCGATGAGCAGGTAGTCGAAGCGTCCCTCCTGCGCGAGCCGTGAAACCTCGGCGAGCAGGTCGTCTCTGAGCGTGCAGCAAATGCAGCCGTTCGACATCTCCACGAGCTTTTCCTCGGTGCGCGAGAGTTGTGCACCGCCGCGCTCGACGAGCGTGGCGTCGATGTTGACCTCGCTCATGTCGTTCACGATCACCGCGACGCGCCGGCCTTCCCGGTTGTTGAGCACCTGGTTCAGGAGTGTGGTCTTTCCCGCGCCGAGGAACCCCGACAGGACGGTGACGGGGAGGCGTGATGGGGAGCTCGTCTCGGTCAGAGGCATTGAGGTCCTCGTCTAGTTGGTGCAGGGGTTGATTTCGCGTTCGCCCAACTCAAAGCCGGGTGGGATTGGGTGCGTTGCCGTAGACTTCCTCTGGATCAAAGGACTTCTGCGACTCGGTGAACACGAGCTGAAAGGGCAAACCAGAAGCGCCGCCGCGCACAACCGATCGGTAGAAGCAGGAACGGTACCCCACGTGGCAACTGGCGCCGGAACCGGCGATCCTGACGCGCAGCCAGACGGCATCCTGATCGTCGTCGATGCGCAGCTCCACGATTTCCTGGGTGAGGCCGCTGGTCGCCCCCTTGCGCCAGAGGCACTGGCGGCTTCGGCTCCAGTAGTGCGCCTCGCCGGTGGCGATGGTTCGCTCCAGCGCCTCGTCGTTCATGTAGGCCAGCATCAGCACTTCGCCCGTGTCGGCGTCGGTCGTGACGCAGGGGATCAACCCGTCCGCGTCGAATTTCGGTGCCAGGACCAGCCCCTCCTCCACTTGCTCAACTGACGTGCGGGCCGCAAAGGGGGACGACGACGTCAAGTCGGCTGGTTCAGGTTTCATTCGGGGAGTGCTCCTGTGGCTTGCGAGGGGCGCTGGCTCTGCCATCCAAAACTGAAGCGATACGTTATAACGTAACGTATGTTTTGGCAACACCAACCTCTTGGCGGGGGCCCAGCTCGCGAAGATGGTGTCGAGGTTGGACGGGTTCCGCGCCTTGACAGATGGTGCGGCAACGGGGAGATTGCGGCGCCATTCGGGCACGCAGTAGACGGGAGTGAGCCACAATGTCCATCCCCCAGTACTCCGCCGATGCGCCGGCGGGTGACGTTGCCGCGGCGTTGGGCGAAGCGGGATGCGTCGTCGTGACCGGAGTGATGGATGCCGAGTTGCGCCAGTCGATTGTGGGCGAGCTGGCGCCGCACATGGCGAATGCGCGGTACATCGAGGAGGACGACCCGGCGCATTTCTACCCCGGCCGCACGCGCCGCGTCACGGCCCTTGTCGCGCGCTCCCCAAGCGTCACCGACCGCTTGGTGGCACACCCGCTCAGCCAGCAGATCTGCGAAACCCACCTGCTGCCCAATTGCGAACACGGCTACCAACTGCATGTCTCTGCCGCGCTTGAGGTGGGCCCTGGCGCCCGCAAGCAGGTGCTGCATCGAGAAGAGGATCCGTTCACCTTCTTCCCCCTGCCGCGTCCCAAGATCATCGTGGCCAGCATGTGGGCCGTGTCCGACTTCCGCGCAGACAACGGCGCCACGTTGCTGGTGCCCGGCAGCCACAAGTGGCCGGCGGACAGGAAGGCGGCACCGGACGAGGTACAGAACGCCGAGATGCCGGCGGGCTCGGTGCTGTTCTGGATGGGTGGAACGCTGCACGGCGCCGGCGCGAACACGTCCGAAGACCGGCGCTACGGAGTGATCCTCACCTATTCCTTGGGGTGGGTGCGGCAGGAAGAGAACCAATACCTGAACGTGCCGCCGAGTCGCATCGCGGAGCTGTCGACGGAGACCAGGCACATGCTTGGGTTCGACATGTACGCGGGACTTGGCTTCTACGACCCGACCATTGCCTGACGCACCCAACCCGGACATGGCCGGCGAGTGGGAGATTCGGCCGTTTGAGGCACGGGACGGTGAAGCGGTGGTGGCGCTTTGGCACGCCTGCGGCCTGGTGGTGCCGTGGAACGATCCGCGCAAGGACATCGAGCGCAAACTCCGCGTTCAAGGGGAGATGTTTCTTGTTGGATCGCTGGGCGGGAGCCTTGTAGCCACCGTGATGGCTGGCTATGAAGGGCACCGCGGCTGGGTCAACTATCTGGCGGTTGCGCCGGAGCAGCGCCGGCAAGGCTTGGGGCGCCTCATGATGGAAGCGGCACAGGCGCGCCTGCACGCGATGGGGTGTCCGAAGATCAACCTGCAAATCAGGAAATCGAACCGGTCGGCGGTCGATTTCTATCGCTCCCTCGGCTACGTGGAGGACGAATCCATCAGCATGGGTAAGCGTTTGGTGGAGGATTGAACGAGGCGGCCAGCAGTTCGCTTAGCGAACTGCTGGCCGCCCGTAAGGGCGCGTTAGCGCGGACTAGTGCCTCCGCACAGGCCCCAGGCGGCCCCCCCCTCCGAGAAACGGCGAGGAACGCCGTTTCTCGACTCCCCCGCTAGGGGGGAGTGACAGGAGAGTGCGCGCCACCACCGTTGTTTGGGGGTGCCAGGGCCCCGTCACTCCCCCCTCGCGGGGGAGTCGAGAAAAGCGTCCCCGCTTTTCTCGGAGGGGGGGCCGCCGACCCAACGCCCGTACGCCACAGTCTCCGAACGAAGCCCTCCTGTCACTCGCATTTCGCACCAGCGCCGTTTTCGACGGCGCAAACTGCTAGCCCTTGTGATACGCCGCGAGCAGCTTGGCGTAGGCGGCGATGAGGGCCGTGTGGTCGAGGCCGACAGCGAGTTCGGCGGGCCAGTAGGCGTTGCCGTTCGCGAAGGCGAGCTTCTGCAGGAGGGTTGCGGCGTGGTGCCAGTCTGCCACTTGGCTTACCCAGTGGGTGCCGACGCCGCCGGGCTGGGCTACGTGTTCGGCGGTGCTGTCCGGCAGGGGCTGGGGCACTTCGGCGTCGGGCGGAAGGCAGTCGGTTAGCTGGATTTCGGTGATGGGGCCCTGGTAGTTCGGGATGTCCCTGCGGGCGCGGGCGCTGCCCGAGGCATCGCGAAGCTCGAACTGGTTCCAGGCGCCGGTGTCGGCTTCGAGCTTCAAACGCTGACGTGGTTCCAAGTCCGCGACCTTGCCTTCCGTACCGGCGAGCGGGAGGCTGCATCCTGCCCCCTTCTCAAGGCCCCATCGGGCACTAGGCAGCCATTCCTCCACCCTTTCGGGTTCGGCCAAGTAGCTCCACGCGGCATCGGCGGTCAAGGGCAGCCGACGCACGAACTGCACGGTGTGGCGGTCCAGCACAGATGCTGCGCCTTGGCAGAAGGCGCGCATGCCGGCGTCGTCCGGCAGGCGGAAGCGTCGAGCGATCTGGTCGGGGGTCTCGTAGTGCTTGCGCTGGGCGTCGAACCAGTTGAGGTTGGCGATCGCACCCTTGAGCGGCAGGATGTCTGCGGCCATGACTGCTCCCCTACGCGGCGGCTGCTCCGAGTGGGATCATAGCGTTTGCCCACGGTTCGAGGCGGGAGCGAGCGTTTGCTGGCTCGTGGCGGCGGCGCGGATGTCGCCCCAGTCCCAGAGTTGGGGAATCGTGTAGACATCCGCCCACAGCTTGGCCTGGTCTGCGTAGTGTCGGCTGCCGGGGTGCCCGGAAGCGCCCAAGGGCACGATCCAGCGGGAGTTTTTCCAGTCCGACGGGTCGTGGATGTAGCGGTTCACCGACATCACAGTGGCGACAAAGCGCTCTGTCATGGAATAGGCCCCGGCGAGGGGCGTGTCGCCGTCGCCGTGGGTGGAGAGGGCGGGCGGGTCGAGCAGCGCCGCGCACTCGGGAAAGGCTTTCGATAGCGGGTGGCGGGGACGGGTGCCATGGACCCCGCCCCAGCTCCACTGGCTCATTTCGTCGCCGAGTCGGGCGCCGAGTTCCTTGACGGCGCTTGCGAGTGCCGCTTCGATGCGATCGGGCCAGGTCTCGCTGGCGGCAAGGCAGGAGTCGTCGCCTAAAGCCATCGCCGCGACTGCCTGGGCGTACAGCGTCCCGAGATGCGAGGCGGCGCCGCGCGCCAAGGGGTGCGTTGGCGTCAACGTAGCCTCGGACACCTCGCCGAGCGCGGCGCGGGCGACATCGGCATAGAGATAGGTGCGTGCTGCGCCGTAGATCGCGGCTGCGGCGGATGCGCGATCCATGCGTCCGTCCCACGCCGCGACGATGTCGCGCGCGGCACGAACGTCGGCATCCGTCGGCGAGAGCTCGCGGACGCGCTGCACGAAGACCTGAGCGGGGATCGAATTGCGTTCCGCGTGGATGGACGCCATGTCTGCCGGCGTCGCGGTGGCCGGCGGAATCTCGCCAAGTCGATCGGTGATTCGCCGCGCCCGCCAGTCGGGCGCGAAGAAGGTGTTGATGTAGTGCGGATAGTCGGCGGTGGTGGGCGCGTTGTTGCAGGTCACGACGAAGCCGGCGTCGGGATTGCGGGCGTGCGGCATTTCCTCGAACGGAATCTGGCCTCGCCACTCGTGCTCGCCGCTCCAGCCCGGCACCGGTGCCCAGGCGTTGGCGGCGTGTCGCTTCGGGATGCGGCCGCGATAGCGATAGCCAAACTCGCCCTGCACGTCGGCATAGACGAAATTGTTGACCGGCTCGGTCCATTCCCGGAGCGCCTCCTCGGCTTCGTCCGCCGAGCGTGCCATGAGCAGGTCGTGCAGCGTGTTGGGCCAGGCGGTGCCGCTCAGGGTGCCGGTGTGCTGGAAGGCGATGCCGTGGCCGGCGTTGGGGTCGCCGGCGATGATGGGGCCGTGGCGTGTGCGGACGACGGTGAGCGTCTCCGGCTCGCCGCCCCGCACGGCGAGGGTGGTGGTCGTGACTTGTGCCGGCAGCCACTCGTCGCGGTAGGCGTATTCGAGCCCATCGTCTGTGCCGCGAAAGCGCTCGATGAAGAGGTCTTGGTAGTCGCCGAAGCCGTGCGTCATGCCCCAGGCGACGTGCTCGGTGTGGCTGAAGTGGGGCATCCCCGGAACGCCGGGAAGGGCGTAGCCGCTGCAGCGGAACTCGGGGCAGGTGATGTGCGTCTGGTAGTACACATTGGGGGTGTCGAGGGCGCGGTGCGAGTCGCCGGCCACGAGGGGAAGCCCCGATGCCGTGCGGGAACCGGCGACCACCCAGGCGTTGCTGCCGCCGGCGGTTTCGTCCATCCAGCCGAGTTGGCTCAGGGAAGCGGCGAGTTCGTCGAGGCACCGCAGCTCCTCACCGCCGTAGCTTGCGCCCGGCGGAACCGACACGAGGCTGTCGTCCGGATAGCCTCGGAACAGCGGCGCTGCCCGTTCGGCACCGATGGCGAGGGCCATGCGCACGCGCGAGAGCTTGGCCTCGAAGGTGCCCATCAGCATGTTCCGCACCTTGTACACGGCCAGGCAATGCCACGGCTGCCAAGGTTCTGGTGCCACGCCAAGCAGGCGGTACTCGATGGGGAGCGTGGAAGTGGTTTCGAGGAAGGCGTTCACGCCCGCCGCATACGCCGCGAGCATGGCCCTCGCGGCATCGCTCGATGCATCGAGGTCGGCCTTCGCGGCGCGCTCCACGTCGAATCGCCGCATCAATCGGTCTTCCGCGAGCCCCGACTCGCCGGCGAACTCGGCCCAGCGACCGAGCGCGCGATGGCGGTCGTAGTCCATGTGCCAGAGGCGATCCTGAGCGGCGGTGAAGCCTTGGGCGAAGAAGGCATCGCTCGTGCAGGCGGCGCCAATGTGGGGAATGCCCCAGCCGTCCCGCACCACTTCCACGGCCTCATTGAGGCCCGGGGCGTGAATCGTGGATGTGAGATCGGGCAGGGCGGCTTGCAGGTCCGCTTCGGTCATGGACATGATGGCTCCCTTCACAAGGCGAGCGACTATAAACGGGAGGATCGTCCATGACTTGGTGGGGAGCGACGGATGCTGCAGGGGCATCGGTGCGGGAGTTTCGGATTCAGCGCGAGGGCAGCGAGCGGCCCATCACTGGGGCACTGTGGGTGCCGGAAGGCGTGCCAGACGACGTACCGCTCGTGCTGTTCGGCCACGGCGCCTCGGGCGATCGCTACCAGGCACCCATCTGTCACCTGGCGCATCGCTTGGCGGACGTTGGCTGCGCGTCGCTTTCCATCGATGGGCCGGTGCATGGCTTGCGCCAGGTCGGCCCTGGCGGACGCGTAGCGTTTGGCGACGAAATGCGTCGCGAAGGATTCGTCGACGACATGGTGGCGGACTGGCACGCGGCACTCGATGCGGCCAAGGGAAGGGTCGCAGTCGGGGAAATCCGCTATTTCGGGCTGTCGATGGGCTCCATCTTTGGCGTGCCGCTCCTTGCGACGCTGCCGGAAGTGACGGCGGCAGTGCTGGGCCTCCTCGGCACAACCGGTGCCGTCGCCCCCCTTGCGGAGCGCTTGGCCACGGACGCGGCCGAGATTCGCTGCCGCCTGCTCTTCCTCATGCAGCTTGAGGACGAATTGTTCCCGCGCGACGGCTGTCTTGCCCTGTTCGACGCTTTCGCGAGCGACGACAAGCGTCTGCACGCGAACCCCGGCCTGCACCCAGAAGTGCCGGCCGAGGAGATCGACTGCGCCTTCCGGATGCTCGCGCCGGCATCGTAGGACGTGCGGTTACACTTGCCGGCAGTTTGTGATCGCCTTGGGAGGGAGTTTACGTGGCTTGGGAGCAAATCATCGCCGAGACGCACGATCGGGTCGGCGTCATTCGGCTGAACCGTCCGGAACGGCTGAATGCCTGGACCGACACGATGTCCGGCGAGATCGTCGAGCAGATCACGGCCTGGAACGAAGACGACGGCATCGGCGCGATCCTCGTTACGGGCGAGGGCCGGGCGTTTTGCGCTGGCGCCGACATTGGCGTCTTCGCTCAGCGCGCCGAGACCAACAAGAAGGGCGCCGGCGAGCCGCTGCGCCGTGGCGGGGCATCCTTCACGCACTTCATCCGCGAGTCGAAGCCCACCGTGGCGGCCATCAACGGCTATGCGGTAGGCGTTGGTCTCACCATGATCCTGCCGTTCGATGTGCGCATCGCCTCCACGGAAGCGCGCCTTAGCATCCGCTTCATCAAGATGGGGTTGATGCCGGAACTCGGCTCCACCCGGCTGCTCGCGCAGCTCATCGGCCTCGGCCCCGCCACCGACATGTGCCTCACCGGGCGCATGGTGCCGGGCGAGGAGGCACATCGGCTGGGTCTCGTGACGGAGGTGGTGGAACCGGATGCGCTGTTTGACACGGCGCTCGCGAAGGCGAACGAGATCGCCAACAACTCGACGCCCGCCGTGATGATGATCAAGGAGCTTCTGAACCGGAATCCCATGGATGCCGACTTGGAGGCGGTCATGGAGCGGGAGGGCATCCGCGATCAGATCGCCCGCCGCCTGCCGGACCACAGCGAGGCGGTGACCGCGTTCATGGAGAAGCGCGAGGCCCGCTTCAACCGGGCTGGCTAGCCAACAGGGCGACGCATGCGTCGCCCCTACGACCGAGGCACCTTCCATAGGGGCAACGCGTGCGTTGCCCCGCGGCCGGAAGCATGAGGCGACACCCTTCCGTAGGGGCAACGCATGCGTTGCCCTGGCCTGCGCAAAGCTTCAGCTAGTCCGCTCGACGACGAAGCGGGCGATTTCGCGCAAGTCGCCGGCGCGGGCGCCGAACGAGTCGAGGTGGGCGACGGCGTGCTCGAAGCGTCGTTGCCCCTCCCGCTTTGCTCCGGCGAGGCCCAGCAGCGTGACGTAGGTGGTCTTGCCCTGGCGTTCGTCCGAGCCTTGGGGCTTGCCGAGCTCTGCCGTGGTGCCGACGACGTCGAGCACGTCGTCGTGGATCTGGAAGGCAAGCCCGATGTCGCGGGCGAAGGCATCGACGGCTTCGAGTTCCTCGTTCGGCAAATCGCCAGCGCTTGCTCCGAGCATGACGCTCGCACGGATGAGGGCGCCGGTCTTGCGTCGGTGCATTGCTTCCAGGTCGGCCGCCGACAGAGGACCTTCGCGCGCTTCGGCGGCAAGGTCCAGCACCTGGCCGCCGACCATTCCCGCAGCACCGGCCGCCTCGGCCAGCAGCTGCGTCCAACGTTGCGCAAGAACTGGCGCGGCACCGGCGACCATCTCGAATGCCAGCGCCTGCAAGGCATCCCCCACCAACACGGCCATCGCCTCGCCGAAGCGCACATGCACGGTGGGCTGACCGTGGCGCAGATCGTCATCGTCCATGACGGGCAGATCGTCGTGGACCAGTGAGTAGGCGTGGATCAGCTCCACCGCGGCAGCGGCCGGGTCGAGTGCGTCGGGCTCCACGCCAGCGAGCTGGCCCCCCGCATACACAAGCGCTGGCCGCAGCCGCTTGCCGCCGCCAAACACGGTGTAGCGCATCGCCTCGTGCAGCGTGGCCGGGCGGGTGTCGGCGGCCGGCATGACACGGTCTAGATAGCGATGGACACGGCTCGCGGCGCTTTTGACGGATGCGGGGTGCATGTCGCGCAAGTGTACCGGCGACTCGTCCCTTGAGGGGCTTCGTGCTCGCGTTCGCTCGCAGCACGGCTAGCAGTCCAAGCCGCCCTGTCACCCTGTCGGCATCCGGTCGGCTGCCGTCCGAATTCCGACAGGCTGCTAGAATCTTCTTGCATGAACTCGGGGGTAACAGAGCGGGGGACGCCGCTGGCACGGGCGCGGGCGGTGGCGCCGCGCATTCGGGCGGCGGCGGACGAGATCGACGAAGGTCGGCGGATTCCGACTCCCCTCGCCGATGAGCTGATCGACCTTGGCATGTTCCGGCTGCTGGTGCCGCAGTCGCTCGGCGGCGAGCAGATGGATTGGCTCGACTACCTCGACGTCGTGCGCACCATCGCCTACGCGGATGCCAGCGTTGGCTGGTGCGTCAATCAGGGAGCGGTGTTTGCCACCACAAGTTGTCGGGCACCGGCGGCGTTGGCGGACGAGGTTTGGCGCGATCCGCGCACGGTGGTGGCGAACGGGCCGCCGCAAGGGGTCACCAGCGAGGAGGTGCCAGGCGGCTATCGCCTGAGCGGGCGTTGGAACTTCTCTAGCGGCTGCCGCCATGCCAACTGGATGGCTGCGCTGAATGCTGATCGCGGTGCGCCGCCGAGGCTGCATCTCATTCCGAGGGATCAAGTGCGGCTGGTGGATGTCTGGCAGGTGCAGGGGTTGCGCGGCACGGGCAGCTTCAGCTTCGAGGTGAAGGACCTGTTCGTGCCGGACTCTCGCACCATGCCGCTGAACGTGCCGCCCTATGCCGACGGCGCGATCTATCTCCCGCCGCAAGGGCTGCTGTTTGCTTGCGGCTTCGGCTGCGTGGCGCTCGGCAATGCGCGCGCCGCCATCGATTCGACCGAGGAGTTCACCTCGGACAAGCGCCCTCGCTTCGGCTCACGTCCGCTGTCCCAGGATCCGGTCGTGCAACAGGCGGTGGGCAAGGCGGAGGCGATCTGGCGCGGTGCCAAGGCACTTCTTCACAACACGGTGGGAGGGGTTTGGGATGCCATCCGCGAGCGCGGCGCCATCACGCTCGAGGAGCGGGTGGAACTGCGCATGGCCGGCACCCACGCGATTCGCGAGTCCGCCCGCGCCGTGGACATCTGCTACAACCTGAGCGGCTCGTCGTCGATCTTCGCCGACCGCGCCATCCAGCGTCGCTTCCAGGACGCCCACGTCATCACGCAGCAGGTGCAAGGGCGCGAGGCCCACTACGAGACGGTGGGGCAGTTCTTCGTCGGAGAGGAACCCCGAGGCGTGATTTAGTCGCTTTCGCGAACTGCCTCGTCGTCCTGTCCGTCGGCTCCTGCTTCCGCAACCGCTTCCGCCTCGGCGAGGATGGCCAGCACCTTGGCGTCTTCCGTCGCCTCGTTCTGCACCAGCTCTTTCTCCGAGGTGACATTGATCGCCTCGATGGCCTTGAGGCGATTGCTGATTTCCAGCGGAGTGGGCGTAAGACGCTCGGCGGACCCAACGGCCGCCGCAAGCACCAGCCCAGCCGCCAGCGCGCCTTGCGCGAGGCCCCGTACGATGGTCTTCATCGACGCATTCCTTGCGTGGTTACAAACGTGACGCCACCTGATCCCAGTAGCGACGGATGGCGTCTGCATGCTCGCTCGGGCCGGCGAGGCCTTGGTTCATCGTTACCACGGCGCTGTGTGTCACGCCGAGGTCTTCGAGGGACTTCAGCCGATCCAGTTCCTTGTCCCCGGCATCGCCAAGCGGCTGCATGCACTCCACCCCAATGTCGTCCGGGTTCCGGCCCGCGCTCTTGGCCGATACTCGCATAGATTCGAGCTGTTCGCCAAGTGCCTGGTTGTAGAACGGGAACCAGCCGTCGGCGATGCGCCCGACGCGGTCGATCACCTGCGGCGCCATGCCGCCGAGCCAGACGGGGATGGAACCTCCCGGCGGCAACGGGTTGAGGCCAGCATCGGTGACGGTGTGCCACTTGCCGTCGAAGTCGATGGTGTCGTCGGCCCACAGGCGGCGCATGAGGTCGATCTGCTCTTCGCTGCGCACGCCGCGGTCGTGGAAGTTCATGCCGAGCGCTTCGTATTCCACGGCGTTCCAGCCGGTGCCGATGCCGAGCCGCAGCCGACCGCGGGTGAGCACATCGACGCAGGCGGCCTGCTTCGCCACAAGTGCCGTCTGGCGCTGGCCGAGGATGATGACGGCGGTGACGAGTTCGAGCTTCTCGGTGATGGCGCCGAGATAGCCGAACAGCACGAAGGGCTCGTGGAACAGGCTTTCCGAGGGGTAGGGGCCAGACCAATCCGGCCGGTTC
>JAPPDJ010000130.1 GCA_028824555.1 Gammaproteobacteria bacterium
CCTCCGAGAAAAGGGAGGACCCTTTTCTCGACTCCCCCGCAAGGGGGGAGTGACAAGAAGGGCAACGCGGCACTTCGGCGATCGGACGTTCCGATCTTGGCCTCCTGCGCTCCACGGCAACACCGGACGGCGACCACTATCGTCGAGATAGTCGTTGCGATGCGTTCTACAGGCCCGCCCGTTTTCGGCGTGTCTGCTGATCCAAGGGGCGTTGGTGACACCCCCCCGTCACTCCCCCCTCGCGGGGGAGTCGAGAAAAGGGTCCTCCCTTTTCTCGGAGGGGGGGCTAACCGAATCAACCGTTGTGCTGCTACGTTCACGAACACCCCCCACGAAGCGCTTCCAGCACCGGCGTCGTGGACGGCCGAACGCCCCGCCAAAGGTGGAAGGCCGCTGCGGCTTGCTCGATCAACATGCCGAGGCCGTCGGCGCACGCCCGCGCACCGTGCTGCTCGGCCCAGGCGCAAAACGGCGTTGGGGCGGCGAGCGTGTAGAAGAGGTCGTAGCAGGCTGCGCCGCCGACGCAGGTGTCAGGGAGCGCTAGCGCGGCACCGCCCATGCTGGCGGAGGTGGCATTCAGCACGATGTCCCAGCCTTCTCCCACATCCGCAAGCGGCCTCGCGTGCAGGCCGTCGAACGCGGCGGCAACTTCGAGGGCTCTGGACTCGGTGCGGTTGGCGATGGTGATTTGGGCGGGCCCTGCCTCGAGCAGCGCCGGCAAAGCCCCGCGCGCCGCGCCGCCGGCTCCGAGCAGGAGCACCCTCGCCCCGGCGAGCGTCCAACCGAGGTTGTCCGTAAGGTCCGTGACCAAGCCAATGCCATCGGTGTTGCAGCCGCGAAATGCATCGTCCTCCGGGACGATCGTGTTCACGGCACCGGATGCCGCCGCGGCCGCGTCGTGACTCGTCACCCACCGCCATGCGTCCTGCTTGAACGGCACGGTCACGTTGAGGCCCCCGCCACCGCCGTCGAAGAACTCGCCGGCAGCCGCAGCGAATCCGTTCAGTGGGGCGGTCAACGTGCCATAGGAAATCGCCTCGGCGGTTTCGGCAGCGAACATCGCATGAATCCGCGGCGAAAGGCTGTGCTCCACCGGGTTGCCGATCACCGCGTATTGGTCTTTCCGAGCGCCGTTCATCCGCGCAACACCCGGCCCGTTGCCGCATCGACGATGGTGCTTGGCGCGCTTCGGTCCCCCACGGCGCCTGGCAGCAATCCGTCGATTTCGTCACCGAAAACGCGCCTTACTTCCTCGGCCGACCTTGCCGGAGGGTCTGCTGCCCGATTGGCCGAGGTCGAGACCAGCGGATGGCCGCAGGCCGACGCGAACTGTCGTGCCTGCTCGTGATCCGGTACCCGCACCGCCACCGTCGGGAAATCGCCAACGATCCAGGGCGGGAAACGGACGTTCTGCACGAGCCAAGTGACGGCACCCGGCCAGCTATCGCGAATGCGCGCGACGGCCGCGGCGGAAAGCGGTTCTAGCTCCGGCGCGAAGTCGCTGGCCGCGGCGCCGATGACGATCAGTCCCTTGCTAGCCGGGCGCCGCTTGAGGTGCAGCACGCGGCGCACCGCCGCTTCGTTCATCGGATCGCAGGCTAGGCCCCAAACGCCTTCGCAAGCGTGCGCGACGACGCCGCCGGCGACGATTAGCTCGGCAGCCTCCGCCACCGGATCCGAGCCATCGTCCACCACACGCGTCGCGCTTGGCTTAGGCTTCGAGCGACGCCTGAACCGAAGCGTTCTGCGTCGCCACGCGCTCGGCGCCCGCCTTACGTTCCGCGGCAACACGCTCGGCGAGCGCTGAATCCGCGACGCCGAGAATCTGCGCCGCCAGGTAGCCTGCATTCTTGGCCCCGGCCTTGCCCACCGCCACCGTCGCGACCGGTACACCACCGGGCATCATCACCGTGGAGAGCAACGAATCCTGGCCCGTGAAAGGCCCGCCATCGATGGGCACGCCGATGACGGGATGCGTGGTCTGCGCCGCCACCGCCCCGGCCAGATGCGCCGCAAGCCCGGCGCCGCACACAAACACCCGACAGCCTCGCTCCTCTGCAGAGTGAACGTACTCCGCCGTCGCTTCCGGCGTTCGGTGCGCGCTGGTAACCCGCACCTCGAACCCCACCTCAAGATCGCCGAGCACATCGGTACACCCGCGCATCACCGGCCAATCCGACTCCGAACCCATCAAAACGGCTACCCACGCCATCGCGAACGCCTTACACCTCGCCTAAGAAGGGCGGCGAGAATACCCGCCACCGCCTGCCGTCACAAATCCGGCCACTTCCAGTTCCACCAGCCGGCCCAGCACTTCGTCCACCGCAAGACCCGTGGCGGAAACGATGGCGTCTGCGCTCGTCGTCTGGGCCCCCACGGCAGCCAGAACCGGATCGTCCAACTCGGCGGGTTCCGCGTGTGGCGCCTCCTCAGGCCACGCGAGGCCGATGGCTTCGGCGATGTCCTCTATCGTCTCGATGAGCGCGGCGCCGTCGCGGATGAGTCGATGGCAACCCTTCGACAACGCGCTCGTCGCCATGCCGGGCACCGCCATGACTTCGCGATTCTGCTCAAGCGCCATCCGTGCCGTAATCAGCGAGCCGCTCTTGGGCGCCGCTTCAACGACAACCACACCCAGGCAAAGGCCGCTGACGAGCCGGTTGCGGGCCGGAAAGTGGTGCTTGCGGGGAGTCGCCGCTGGCGGGTATTCCGTGACCAGCGCACCGCGCGAGTCCACGATCTGCCGCGCGAGGGGCGCATGGGCGGCCGGATAGATGCGGTCCAGCCCGCCCGCCATCACCGCTACGGTGCGACCGCCTGCGGATAGAGCCCCTCGGTGCGCCGCAACATCGACGCCGAACGCCAGCCCGCTCACCACGGTGACGCCCCTTCCAGCCACCTGTTCCGCAAGCCCAAACGCCATGTCCCGGCCATATCGCGAACAGCGCCGACTGCCGACGATCGCTACCGCCGGACCGTGCGTCGCCGCCAAATCCCCAACGTGCCAAAGGCGCTCGGGAGGGTCCGGAATCTCCTTGAGCAGCGCCGGGAAATCCCTCGGCAACAAAGTCCCTTGGTTGGCGGCATTCATAGCCCCATTTAAGCGAAAGCGAGGCCGGGGCCAGAGTAAGCAATCTCGCACAAGGCTGTCGGGGCGGAGTTCGAGATGCTGGTCGGTCCTCGGAGAAGCCCCCCTCCGAGAAAAGCCGAGGACGGCTTTCTCGACTCCCCCGCGAGGGGGAGTGACTCGGGAGGGGCTTGTTCTGGGTTTGGGGAGGGGGCCGGGTTTGGGTCGGCGGCCCCCCCTCCGAGAAAGGCCGGGGACGGCCTTTCTCGACTCCCCCGCGAGGGGGGAGTGACAGAAGGGGGTGCGCCGTTAATACGGCGCACGCTATTGGCGCGTGCGACGTCCTCGGATGGCGCCGAGCAACATCGCCGTCGTGGGATCCGTGGCGCTCGGATCGGCGCGCGAAGCGAGGGCCTGCCTGATCGGCGCGGCGAGTCGCTTGCCGAGCTCGACGCCCCATTGGTCGAAGGAGTTGATTTGCAGCAGCCGGCCGGCGCAGAAGACCTTGTGTTCATAGAGCGCGAGCAAGGCGCCGAGGGCGTGGGGCGTTAGCTCATCGAGCAGGATGGTGGTGGTGGGGCGGTTGCCCGGTGTGCGGCGGTGCGGGTCTTCGGCGTTGTCACCGCGTTCGAGCGCCTCGCCTTGGGCCAGGCAGTGCGCGAGCAGACGCTCGTGCTGCTCCGCGTGGCGGTGGGCCGGGTTCACGACCGCAACGAGATCGGCACTCACCGTGCGCGTACCCTGGTGGAGCAGCTGGTGGAAGGCGTGCTGGCCGTTCGTCTCCTCGCCCCCCCAAACCACCGGCGCGGTGTGAACGGCGCTGGCGTCGCCATCGGCGCGCACGGACTTGCCGTTGCTTTCCATCTCCAATTGCTGAACGTAGTCGGGCAGTCGGCGCAGGCGCTCGTCGTAGGCGAGCACGGCGTGGCTCGATGCGCCACGGAAGTTCGCGTTCAGGAGCCCCGCCAAGGCAAGCAGCATCGGCGCATTGCGTTCCACGGGCACGCTGCGGAAATGGCGGTCCATTCGGTGCGCGCCGCCAAGAAAGTCGGCGAACCCCTGCCGGCCGATTCGCACGGCCACCGGCAAGCCGACGGCGGACCAGACCGAAAAGCGGCCGCCCACCCAATCCCACATGGGGAAGCACGCGTCAGGGGCAATGCCGAATTCGCGCGCCGCCGCGACATTCGCGGTGATGGCGGCGAAATGGTGCGCTAGCACCTTCGGCTGCAAGGTGCGTTCGAGGAGCCAACTGCGCGCCGCCGCCGCATTGGCTAGGGTTTCTTCGGTGCCGAAGCTCTTGGAGACCACGGCAAAGAACGTCGTTTCGGGATCGAGCCCGGCGAGGGTTGTCGCGACGGCGTGGCCGTCGACGTTGGCCAGGAAGCGGATGTCCGGCGGTCGCCGCCCCGGTGGGCTCGCTAGCGCCTCGCAAACGAGGCGGGGGCCGAGATGCGAGCCGCCGATGCCAATGTGCACCAATGTGCGAATGGGCCGGCCGGTGTGGCCGACGCGCTCGCCAAGCCGCAGTGCTTCAGCGAAATCGAGCAGCCGGCGTTGCTCTCGCTCTATCGCGTCCCGAACGGCGGGCGGTCGCTCGCTGCTCGGCGCTCGGAGGGCCGTATGCAGAGCCGGGCGGCGCTCGGTGGTGTTGATCGGGTCGCCGCGAAACTGCGCCTCGACCGCGTCGGGCAGGGCGCTCTCGGCAGCGAGATCGGTCATCGCGGTCAGCATCTGCGCATCGATGCCCTGGCGGGAGAACTCGGCGAGTACTGGTCCCACACGCACCGCAAGGGGTGGGCGAGGCGCGCCCGGCCCGCCAGCGCCGCGCTCCGCGAGCTTGGCGAGGCGCCGCCACGACCGCAGTTCTTCAGGAGCCGGCAACGCTCGCGCCAACGTTGTCGATCAGGCGGGCGCGGCCCAGCCGGGCAGCGGCAAGGATGCGCAGTGATTGCGTGTGCCTGTCGGGTGTCACCAAGCGTTCAGCATCGCGCACGGCCACATAGTCCACCTTGAAGCCGGCCGTGGCGAGGTCCCGCGAAGCGTGGGCTTCCAGCCCCGCATAGTCGCCTTCGCCGCCATCGATCGCGTCTCGAATGTCGCACAACTTGCTGTAAATGAGCGCCGCGCGGTCGCGTTCCCCTGGCGTCAGGTATTGATTGCGACTCGACAACGCAAGTCCGTCGCTGGCGCGCACGGTGGGCACGCCGACGATCTGTGTCGCCATGTCGAGGTCTCGCGCCATTGCCTGGATGATCGCAAGCTGCTGCCAGTCCTTCTCGCCAAAGAAAGCCCGATGGGGCCGAGCGAGGTGCAAGAGCTTCGCCACGACCGTCGCAACGCCATGAAAGTGCCCCGGTCGTGCGGCGCCGCAAAGGGTGTCGGCAAGCGCAGGAACCGAGACCATCGTCAGGCCCTCCCGTCCCCGCGGATACATCTCGGCCGCCTCCGGCGCAAACACCACATCCACGTGAGCCCCCTCGAGCTGCTCCATGTCCTGGGCTAGCGTGCGCGGATAGCTGGCGAAGTCCTCGTTCGGAGCGAATTGCGTCGGGTTGACGAAGATCGTCGCGACAACATTGGCGCATTGCGCCCGCGCCTCCCGCACCAACGCCAGGTGGCCGTGGTGCAGATTGCCCATGGTCGGCACCAAGCCCACGCTGCCGCGCATGGCCTCCCGCCGCTCGCGCAACGCTCGAATCTCGGAGACGACCTCCACCTGCCCAAGAGCCTCAAGCGTCCTTCGCCAGCCGGATGCCCGTGAATTGCCAGCGGTCGGGAGGGTAGAAGAAGTTGCGGTAGGTGGGGCGGACGTGGCCCTCGGGTGTCGCACAGGAGCCGCCGCGCAGCACCTGTTGGCCGGACATGAACTTGCCGTTGTATTCGCCGAGGGTGCCGGGGAGAGGCGTGAAGCCGGGGTATGGGCGATAGGCGCTCGACGTCCATTCCCAGCAATCGCCGAAGAGCTGCATTGGTGCGGCTTCGCCGTCTGCGCCGGAGGTGGCGGCTGCCGGATGCAGCCGGCCACTGTCGGCGAAGTTGCCCTCCAGCGCCGCTGCGGGCGGCTGGTGACGGTCTGTCCTCTCCCTGGCACACGCCCCGCGCCCCACATGCTCCCATTCCGCCTCCGTAGGCAGTCGAGCGCCGGCCCAAGTGGCATACGCCTCGGCCTCGTAGAAGCTCACATGGGTCACCGGCAGGTGCGGCGCCACGGGACCTTCGCCGTCCAGCCGATACTCCCGCCAGCCACCTTCTGTGGCGCGCCAGTACATCGGCGCGTCGATTCCGCGCTCCTGCACCCAAGCCCAGCCTTCCGACAGCCAAAGCGCTGGCTTTGCATAGCCGCCGTCTTCGATGAACTCCTGATACTCGCCGTTCGTCACAACCCGGTTCGCCAGCGCAAACGGCTCCAGCCACGCGCGATGCTCGGGGCTTTCGTTGTCGAAGCAGAATGCGCCGCCGGCATCCATGCCCTGCTCGGTCAAGCCGCCGTCAAAATCCACAAACGCGAGCGGCAGCGCCGTTTTCGGCGTCTCGCCGTTCAGCTCCTCTAACGAGGGGAAGCCCCTCGCGCTCCCCCGCGCTGAGGGCTCCCGATAGGCGGGCTTCATCGGATTGCTGCCGAGCGTGACCTTGAAGTCGGTGACGAGAAGCTCCTGATGCTGTTGCTCGTGATGCAGCCCAAGTTCCACGCGCGCCTGCACGTCGGCGTCTTCGGCGACGAGCAGAGGCGCCATCGCCACATCGACATGGCGCCGATAGGCCAGCACTTCGGCCACCGTCGGCCGCGACAGGTTCCCGCGGCTCGGGCGCGGGAACGGCTGCCCAACGCCGTTGTAGTAGGAGTTGAACAGATACTCGAACGATGGATGAAAGCGCCGGTAGTCCTCCACAAAAGGCACCAGCAGAAAGGTCTCGAAGAACCAGGTCGTGTGCGCCAGGTGCCACTTCGGCGGGCTTGCATCGACGATGGGCTGCACGCCGTAGTCCTCGATCTCGAGCGGTTCGCACAGCTCCTCGCTACGCCGACGAATGCGGCGATAGACCTCCTCTAGCGAGGGGAGGCCCCTCGCGCTCCCCCGCGCTGAGGGCTCCGCCCGTGCGGAACTCGCTGCCATCGGCGAAGCGAATGCCATCAGGCCGGATCCAACGCCCGAACCACCCGGGCGATACTGACAGCCTCGAACGGCGAGCGGATGTAGCCAGCCAGGCGCGCCTCAGGATCAACCACGGCGATGAAGCCGGTGTGATCGACCAGATACGCAAGCTCCGAGCCGGCGCTCGGCGCCTTGCGGAACGCCGCGCCCAGGCTTCCAGCGAACTGCTGAACCGAATGGGGCGGGCCCGTCGCTGCAACGAATCGGGGCGAGAACGTGCCGACATAGCTGTCGAGCAGTTCCGGCGTGTCGCGCTCCGGATCGACGCTCACGAGCACCGTCTGGAACCCGCCCTCGCCTACGAGGCGTTCCGCCTCCGCCAGCACGGAAAGCGTCACCGGGCAGATGTCCGGGCAGTTCGCATAGCCGAAGAACACCAAGCTCCACCGGCCGCTGAGACGTCCTTGGTCGAAGGTGCCGCCGTCGCCATCGACGAGTTCGAAGGCTGCAATCGGGCGCGGCACGTCATAGCCGCGATAGCCAAGCGCACGGAGCTCCGCGCCCGACAGCGTCGGCTCTCCGGAAAGCTGCGCCACGGTCACGCCGAGGCCGACGACCCCAACCACCAGCGCGCCGATGGCGACAAACTTCACGTTAGGCGCGCCCACGTGTTAGGCGGTTTGTTCCATACGAAACGGGACACTAGCATTCGCTCCCGGCTACAGCCCGGCCGCTCCAGGCAGGTAGTGATCCACCAGCAACGCGACGAACAGCAGCATCAGATAGACGATCGAATACCGGAACGTCGCCATCGGCGCGGACGCAACCGAGCAGAGCAGCGCCACCGCATAGCCGATGAACACGGCACCGAGCGCGAGCGCCCCGACCAGATACACATAGCCGCTCATGCCGATGGCCCAAGGCACGACGCTCACTGCCACCAACACCAGCGTGTAGAACAGGATCTGCCACCGCGTATGCGCCTCGCCGTGCGTCACCGGCAGCATCGGAATGTCCGCGTCGCGATAGTCGTCGATGCGGTCCAGCGCCAAGGCCCAGAAATGCGGCGGCGTCCAGATGAAGATGATCGCGAGCAGCACCAAGCCACCGGGCTCGATGCTGCCGGTGACCGCCGTCCAGCCGAACAGCGGCGGCGCGGCGCCAAACAGGCCGCCGATGACGATGTTCTGCGGCGTCGCGCGCTTGAGGTAAAGCGTGTACACCAGGCCATAGCCGACCCACGAGGCGAGGTTCAGCCAGGCGGTGAGCGGGTTGACGAGCGTCGTGAGGATCACGAATCCAGCCAGTCCAAGGGCGCCGGCAAACGCCATTCCCCGTGCGGCACCGATGCGCCCGGTGGCAACCGGACGGTTGCGCGTGCGCGCCATGCGGGCGTCGATTTGCGCATCCGCAATGTGGTTCACGGCCGCCGCCGACGCCGCCATCAGCGCGATGCCGGACAGTCCGAACACGAGTGCCCGCCACGGCAGCGCATCGCCAGCGGCGAGCAGCATCCCCACCGCCGCGCACATAAGCATGAGCAGCACGACCCGCGGCTTGGTGAGCTCCAGATAGTCGCGCCAAGTGCCACGGGCTTCGGTTAGCAACGCTTCGCTCAAGGAGGTCCCTCTTTCATGGACAGAATGCCCGCCGACGAACCTGGCGCCGCCGGTGCCAGTTGGCTCAATGGGCTGACGCTGAGCCAGCGGCAGGCACCGGAGGCCGTCTCGGGGGCCGCCCGAAAGCGGCGAAGTTTACTGTAACGACGCCGAGCAGCAATGCGCCGGCGAAGGCGTTGTGCAACACGGCCAGCGGCAGCGGCAGCGCGGCCAGCACGTTGGCGACCCCCAAAGCCCATTGCAGGCCGAGGGCGGCGGCGACTGCCCCAGCGAGCATTCGATGCCCGGTGCGATGCAGGCGCACGCACAAGAGCCCCACCACGCCCAGCACCAGCACCGCGCCGAGGCGGTGGCCGATCTGGATGGCGATGCGCGCCTCGCTGTCGAGTTGGCCGCCGAGATAGTTCGGCCCGACATCTTGCGTCACGTCGAAGCCCTGGGCGATGTCCAAAGGCGGCACCACTTCGCCGTGGCAGAGCGGGAAATCCGGGCAGGCGAGGCCGGCGTAGTTCGCGCTCACCCAGCCACCGAGGGCGATCTGCAGAATCACCACCCCCAGCGACGCGGCGGCAAGCCGGCGCATGTCCGACAACGCCGGAAGCCGGGGGCGGGCGAGCAGTAATGCATAAAGCCAGAGCGTCGCCAGAGTCGCCATGCCGCCGAGCAAATGCGCCGTCACCACCTGCGGCCAGAGCTTGAGCGTCACCGTCCAAGCGCCGAAGGCTCCTTGCACGATCACCATCACGGTGAGGATGGCCGGCAGCTTGAGGGGGTCCTTCCGCCATGCAGCGAGGCCCAGGATGCCGAGGATGAGCGCGCCCAAGGCCGTCGCGAAGTAGCGATGCACCATCTCTGGCCACGCCTTGTCCACCTCCACCGGCGCGTCTGGGAAGGCGGCTTCCGCGGCGGCGATCTCGGCCGGCGTCTCGGGCACGCCAATCAGGCCATAGCAGCCGGGCCAGTCGGGGCAGCCAAGCCCGGCATCCACGAGGCGCGTATAGGCCCCGAGCACGACGACGCAGACGGCGAGGGCGATGCCGGCCACCACCAGCGTCAGTAGCCGATCCTTCACCCTAGTCCGGGCGACCACTGCGCCGCCGGCCAAAGAAAACGTACCCAGCGACGATGGCCACGCCAATCAGCAACCATTGCACGGCATAGCTCCAATGCGTGCCGGGGGAGTAGTCGTAGGCCAACGGCACCGGCGCGAGCCCTGCCGACGGCTCCTCTAGGCGAACCTCGCGAGGATGCGCGCCGGTCAACTCAGCCATCGCCGCGACGTTCATGCCGTTCACCGCCTTCGGCCACCCCTCGGGCCATCTCGATGTGTGGGCCATCCCATCTGTCGGCCAAAGCACTCCTGTAACGGTGACAAGACCCGCCGGCGTCTGCACCTGGGGCACATCCAGCCCTCCGGCCCGGGGCCGTTCCGCCCTCCCCCGAGTCACAAGAAACGGCCCGTGGTTCGTAACGAGCGGCGTAACCACCAAGTACGACCAGGGCTGGCCCCGGTCGATAACGAAGAACGACCGCTCCGCGTCGTACCGTCCAGCAAGCTCAAGCCGCGTGAAATCGGGCGTCGCACTGCCAAACGCCCCTGCCGTCACGGCCGCAGAAGCCAACCGAGCATCCCTCTGTGCCGCCAACCAGGCCTTCTCCTGCCCTCGAGAAAACTGCCAAAAGGACAAGGCGACAACCGTGGCCAGAGCAGCCGCCACCTGCACGGTGAGCGCCAGCCCCGGCCGGAAACCACTCACGAGCTCCAATCCCAGCAAGGCGTAGTCCCCCCTCCGAGAAAAGGGAGGACCCTTTTCTCGACTCCCCCGCAAGGGGGGAGTGACAAGAAGGGCAACGCGGCACTTCGGCGATCGGACGTTCCGATCTTGGCCTCCTGCGCTCCACGGCAACACCGGACGGCGACCACTATCGTCGAGATAGTCGTTGCGATGCGTTCTACAGGCCCGCCCGTTTTCGGCGTGTCTGCTGATCCAAGGGGCGTTGGTGACACCCCCCCGTCACTCCCCCCTCGCGGGGGAGTCGAGAAAAGGGTCCTCCCTTTTCTCGGAGGG
>JAPPDJ010000182.1 GCA_028824555.1 Gammaproteobacteria bacterium
GTTCTGCGCGCCTTGCGGCGCGATGGAGGGCGGGACGCCCTCCCTCCGAGGGCTCGCCAACGCCCGCTAGCGTCTTCTCTGGAAGGGAGGCTTGATCCGGGCTTCGCTAGTCGTCGCCGAACCCCATTCCCAGCATTGCCAGCAAGCCGCTGAAAATGTTGTAGATGCCCACATAGACCCCGACGGTGGCGCGGATGTAGTTGGTCTCTTCGCCTCGCACCACCGCGCTCGTCTCCCACAGGATCAGCGCCGCACCGATCATCACTGCCACCACTGACATGATCTGCATGAGCAGCGGTGTCCAATAGAAGAACGAGACGATCCACGCACCGATAATCACAACGAAGCCGACGATCAGAAAGCCGCGGAGGAAGCTGAAGTCCTTCTTCGTCGAAATCGTGTACGCCGACAGCGCCAGAAAGGCGACCGCGGTGAGCGCAAACGCCTGCACGATCAGAAAGCCGCCATTGGCGGTCTGCAGTACTGCCGATAGGATCGGACCCAGCGAGAATCCCATGAAGCCGGTGAGCAAGAAGGTCATGGGCAGTCCCCACACGCTGTCGGCCGTCTTGTGTACGCCGTACATGAGGCCGAGGAAGCCGATCAGCGTCAGCCAACCGAAGTAGGGCCCGCCCATCGCGACCGAAATCGACGCGGTGACCGCACTGAACGCGAGCGTCATCGCCAGCAGCGCATAGGTGTTGCGCAGCACCTTGTTGATTTCAAGCGCCGGCACGCCGCGAGCGGCACGCGACTCGAATGTGGCCATGCGTGGTTTCCTTACCAGCGAGTTAGATGGCCGCAGTTATAGCGAGGGATGCTCTGGGTTTCAACGGTGGAGGTGAGCTTCGGGCGGGCATCGAGGCGTGCCCTCACCCGGCCGCAAACCGGGCCGCCGAACGAGCCCTGCGCTTCGCCGCCTCCTCCTCCCGGTTTTTCGGCGGAGCGTTGGTGGTCAGGCTTTCGAGCAACCGCCGCGATGCCGCCGCCACCTCGTCAACGGCTTCGTCGAAGGCGGCGGCGTTCGCTGCCGAGGGTTTTGTGTAGCCGGATACCTTGCGCACGAACTGAATCGCGGCGGCGCGCACTTCTTCGTCGCTGGCGGGTGGATCGAAGTTGAACAGCGGACGGATGTTTCGGCACATGATTGGCCTCAGTGGTCAGAGAGCGCCACGCGGTCGTAAATCGCCGTGACATGCTCGAATTTCAGGATCAGGGAATGGGAGATGTGCTTCTCCGGGTCGTGCAGGTGGTACTTGAAGCGCTTCTGGCCGCCACCTTGCAGGAAAGCGTCGTAGTCGCGGCTGAGTTCGCGCACGTCGCTCAGGATTTCCGTGCTCCAGGTGGCGCGGAAAGGGCCGAGCAAAGAGCCACCTTCGAGCGCGATGGTGATTTCATGGTTCGTGAGACCCTTTTCTTCGCTCATGTCCTTTCCCTCCAGATCGCCCGGGCCACACCGCCTTCACCGCAGCCGACCGGCATCCCGTACCATAACAGCCTGTCGGTATTCGGGCGGTGCCCGGAATCCGAACCAATCATCTACGGACAAGGGGAAAGACATGGGGTTGACCGCATTCGACCATCTGGTTGTGCGCGTGGAAGACATCGACGAGGGCATTGCCACCTACCGCGACAAGGTGGGGCTGGAACTCGACCGTACCGACGAGAGCGAGGCGCTCGGCATCAAGCAGGCATTCTTCAACCTGCCCGGCGGCGGCTTCATCGAGGTCGTGGCACCCACCGACCCGGATTCCGCCGTCGGCAGAGCGCTGCGCCGGGGCGAGGGTATCCACACCGTGGCATTCGCGGTCGACGACCTCGCCGCCACCTGCGAAGCGATGAAAGCCGGCGGCGCGCAACTCATCGGCGAAGGCGGCCCACAGGTGTTCGTCCACCCCAAATCCACCCACGGCGTGCTCTTGCAGTTGTCCGAGGCATAGCTTCTTGTCGCGGGGACGGGCTTGTCCCGTCCCCGCGCGCCCTGACGGGCGCGTTGGCAGTTGCTGCGCAACTGCTCCAGACGCACGATGAACCCTCGGCAAGGGACCGGGCAAGCCCGTCCCCTTCTGGGGGCTACGGTACTTCCGCGTGCATTCGTAGCGCACTTTCGGCGAACCAGCGCCTTGCCGAAGGCAGCCACAGGACCACCAGCGCCGCCAGCACTAGCACTTCCGCGGTTGCCTCCGTGCCGGTCAGGGTCGCAACGCCAGCCGCGAGCGAAGGCGCGTTGAACACGCCCCAGAGCTTGGCCACGAACACCGCCAGAATTGCGTGTCGCGCCCAGCCCTGGCCGCTGTAGGAGGTGTAGCCGAGATAGGCCCAAAGGACGACGAAAAACACCCGCGCACCGTTGCTGCGCACGGCATCGAACCCTGTGGCCCAGCCAAGCGCCAGCACCGCCGCCGCCAGCAGCAGCAGCCCGGCGCCAACGGTAACGGCCCGGGGCCGCGTTGGATCGTGCATCGAGACCATACGGGCGGCAATCTTACGCTCTCGAGGGAGTTCACTCCCAGTCCTTTACCTTGCCCGGCGCGCCCCCTCTCTAGTATCGTGTCGCGCTTCGTTCGAGGCTTGGTTTTGCGGCAGGAGGGTCGATGGCTGAAGGGGGTTTGAGCGCGGGTGGCGACATCCTGCCGTTCGTCCTGTTCGCCCTCGTCGTGGCTGCCGTGCTGGTGGCGACGCTAGTGGCCTCGTGGTACATCGGCGCCAAGGCGCGGCACGGCGGTGCCCAGGACATCCCTTACGAGTCCGGCGTCGTGCCGGTGGGCGATGCAGAGGACATGCGGCTTTCCATCGAGTTCTATCTGATCGCCGTCTTCTTTGTCATCTTCGACCTCGAGACCATCTTCATCATCGCCTGGGCGGTGGCGTTTCACGACGTGGGCCTTGTCGGCTACATCGGCGCGTCCATCTTCATCGTCCTGTTGCTTGCCGTGCTGTTCTACGAGTACCGCACCGGCGCACTCGACTGGGGACTCAAGCGCCGGGCACCGAGGCCCGGGCGCTATGCCCGCACCGAAGCCCGGGAGGCCAGCTAGCCATGCAGTGGCGACTCGTCAAGACCGAACCGGACGCCCCCATGCAGGCGGTGGACGACGCCTACAACGAGGAGGCCGGCAAGAGCTTCCTCACGGCGCGGCTCGAGGACCTCGTCGCCTGGGGCCGCTCCAATTCCATCTGGCCCTTCAACTTCGGCCTCTCGTGCTGCTATGTGGAGATGGCAACGTCCTTTACCTCGCGCCACGACATCTCTCGCTTCGGCGCCGAAGTGATTCGAGCGACGCCGCGGCAGGCAGACCTGATCGTCGTTTCCGGCACCGTGTTCCGCAAGATGGCGCCCGTCCTGCAACACCTCTACGAGCAGCTTCTGGAGCCGCGCTGGGTGATCTCGATGGGTTCCTGCGCCAACTCCGGCGGCATGTTTGACGTTTATAGCGTGGTGCAGGGGGCGGACAAGTTCCTGCCGGTGGACGTCTATGTGCCTGGCTGCCCGCCTCGTCCCGAGGCGTTCATGCAAGGTTTGACGCTGTTGCAGGAGGCCGTGAAGAACACCCCGCGACCGCTTTCCTGGGCCATCGGCGAGGACGGATCGGTGGCGAAATACGATCCGAGCCAACGCGATCTGCGCACGCCCGAGCGAATGCAGGTGACGGACATGGCAGAGCCGTCCACTGTGGGAGACGCGCCGCTGTCGGATGCGCTTCTCGGCAAGAAACGCGGAACGTAAGGTGCGTCATTAAGCCCATGCATAGGCCATGTCGTGCCCGTGGAGGGAGGGCGTCTCGCCCTCCAACGCGCCCAAGGGGCGCGCCTGGTGCCTTCTCGAGGCTTCGGGCCGTTCCGGCGTAGGGAGTAGGCGACAACATGGCGGAAACGGCCGAAGCGGTCCACGCGTTGCCCACGGTGGTGGCCAATCTGCAAGCGCGGATCGGCGCCGACTGCATCTATCAGGAGACGGTGGACGACGTTCCCACCGTGTGGGTGCCGCGCGAGCACATCCGGGAGACCATGCGCTACCTCAAGCACGAGGCACCCAAGCGCTTCGAGCTGATGTTCGACCTCTCGGGCATCGACGAGCGCGCCCGGCAGAACCGCGCCGGCCAGCCGGACTCCGACTTCACAGTTTTCTACCACCTCATGTCGCTCTCCGCCGACGAGGACTTGCGCGTCAAGGTGGCGCTGGCCGAGGACGACGCCAACATCGACTCCATCGAGTCCATCTATCCGGTGGCGAACTGGTACGAGCGCGAGGCGTTCGACATGTTCGGGATGCATTTCAACGATCATCCGAACCTGCGTCGCATCCTCACTCCGCCGCTGTGGGAAGGCCATCCGCTGCGCAAGGACCATCCGGCACGGGCAACGGAAATGGACCCGTTCCAGATGACCCCGGAGTTCCAGCAGGCGCAGCAGGAGGCGCTGCGCTTCGTGCCGGAAGAGTGGGGCATGAGCCGCAAGGCGCGGCATACGGACTTCATGTTCCTGAACCTCGGCCCCAACCATCCGAGCGTGCACGGCGTCTTCCGCATCGCCCTGCAGCTCGACGGCGAGGTGATCGTCCAGGCCGTGCCCGACATCGGCTATCACCACCGCGCGCAGGAGAAGATGTCCGAGCGCCAGTCCTGGCACACCTACATCCCCTACACCGATCGCGTCGACTATCTCGGCGGCGTGATGAACAACCTGCCCTACGTGATGAACGTGGAGCGCATGGCCGGCATCGAGGTGCCGCCCAGGGCGCAGGTGATCCGGGTGATGCTCTCCGAGTGCTTCCGCATCGCCAGCCACCTGCTGTTCTACGGCACCTTCGCCCAGGACGTCGGGCAGATGTCGCCTGTGTTCTACATGTTCGCCGACCGCGAGCGGCTCTTCTCCATCATCGAGGCCATCACCGGCGGCCGCATGCACCCAAGCTGGTTCCGCATCGGCGGCACGGCCCAGGATTTGCCCGACGGCTGGGATCGCATGGTGCTCGACTTCTGCGACTACATGCCGAAGCGGCTGGACCATTACCAGAAGATGGCGATGGACAACCGCATCCTGAAGAAGCGCACCCAGGGCATCGGCGCCTACACCACCGAGGAGGGGCTCGACTGGGGCATCACCGGGCCTTCGCTGCGCGCCACCGGCCACGACTGGGACCTGCGCAAGAAGCGCCCGTACAGCATGTACGACGAGTTCGAGTTCGACATCCCCACCGCCGAAGCCGGCGACACCTACGCCCGCGCCGAAGTGCGGGTCGAGGAAATACGCCAGTCGCTGCGCATCATCCGCCAGTGCGCTGAGAACATGCCCTCGGGGCCGTACAAGTCCGACCACCGCCTCACCACCCCGCCCCGCAAGGAGCGGACGATGCAGGACATCGAGACGCTCATCCACCACTTCCTGAACGTCTCCTGGGGGCCGGTGATTCCGCCTTGCGAGTCGGTCACCAACGTCGAAGCCACCAAGGGCTGGAACTCCTACTACTCCATCTCCGACGGCGGCACCATGACCTACCGCACCCGCATCCGCACCCCCTCCTTCCCCGCCTTGCAGCAGATTCCCCTCATCAGCCGCGGCTTCATGGTCGCCGACCTAATCGCCATCATCGCCAGCATCGACTTCGTCATGGCAGACGTGGATCGGTAAGTCGCAGGCATGTGCCGGGTCCGTCGGCGCGTTTCAACGCATTCCCCGTAGGGGACGGGCTTGTCCCGTCCCGAGCCGAGTTTGTCGAGGCATTCAAGACGGGCGGGGACAAGCCCCGCCCCTACGCGTCCCGCGCCGCTCGGCGTCTGGTGTCCCGGCCCCCCCTTGCCTGTGGCGTTGCTACGCGACCGGCCTGTCGGACTTTGGTGCCCGCGTCACTACAATGGCGAGCGCGGTCCTTCGAGGAGGCGATTGGGATGCGGTGTTTCCTGCCCGTGTACCTGCGGCATGGGTGCAGGCCGGCCGTTCCTCGGCAGTTGGAATGAGGCCGAGGACGCTGACGTTCGGGCGCAAGACTCGCAGGCGACGGCGGACGGCGGCGGACGCCGTGCGTCGTCAGACCTATCCGCATCCGTATCCGGACGGTTGGTACCGCATCGCTCGCTCTTCGACGCTGCGTGCGGGCGAGGTGCGCTATCTCGAGTGTCTCGGCCGGCAGCTTGTCGCATGGCGCGGCGAAGACGGCGAGGCGCACGTGTCGAGCGCATTCTGTCCGCATCTTGGCGCCAACCTCGCGTTCGGGCGCGTGCGCGGCGATTGCCTCGAGTGCCCGTTCCACCGCTGGCAGTTCACCGGCGATGGGCGAGTGGCACACATACCCTACAGCGACCACAAACCGGCGGGCACGTTGGTCGAGACGTTGCCGGTGGCCGAGGTGTACGGCCAACTGTTCCTCTACCACCGCAATCGTGCGCCGAACCCGAGTGTCGCAGAATGGCCGCCGTATCCCGTGCCGCGCATCGCCGAGGTGGACGACGGCACGTTCGCCTATCGCGGCCACCACGACGGCGGTCGGGTTCGGATGCACTTGCTGGAGTTCGCCGAAAACGCGGCGGACCGAGCGCATTTCGAGCCGCTGCACGGCCAGATGCGCTTTCCGTGGACGCGGCTCGGCATCCCTGGCGTGCGCATCGAACACGCTGCGCGATGGGAGCTGGACCGCGACGCGGCCTGGAAGATGCACTTCTTCGACGACGCAGTTTTGCGCGTGATGGGGCGTCGCATCGAGTCGACCGGTGCCAGCGCACACATCACCTTCCACGGGCCCAGCGTTGCCAAGTTTCGCTTCACCCTGCCCGGCAGGGGCGACATAGAGATGTACCAGACGCACCTTCCGCTCGGGGCGATGGAGCAGCACGTCCACTTCGAATGGTTCGCCGACCGCCGGCTGCCGCGCTTGCTCGTTTGGTACGTGGTCGGCAACTGGATCACGCAGTGGCAACAGGACATCGAGATATGGGAGAACAAGATCCACAGGCCAAGCCCCCGCCTCTGCCGCGACGACGGCCCGGTGTTCGAGCTCCGGAAGTGGTATGCGCAGTTCGTGCCGGAGGATGCATGACCTAACGTGAGCAAGGACGCCTTCGGAGGCAAGGCATTCTGCCAACGCGCCCGAAGGGCGCGCCCCTAGCGCCGATAGGCGCTTTTCTTTGGTGGAGGGCGCGCAGGGAAGGTACCTGTCTTCCCTGCGCGCCCAACAGGCGTAGGCCCATCGAGCCAAGCGCGCTGACGCGCGCTAGGGAAGGCAGAATGCCTTCCCTCCGAAGGTCCGCCCATCACTAGTCCTTCGCGGCCGCGGCTCGCCGTCCTGATGCCGTGTAGTAGGCTTGCCGCCGCCCTACACAAGCTAAGGATTGATGGCGACGATGGCAGGTTTGGAGATACATGGGTTCTGTGACGAGAGATTCGCCGCCGTGCGGGAGGCATTCGCGCGCAACTTCGATGAGTTTGGCGACGTGGGTGCGAGCTTTGCGGCCACGGTGGAAGGGGAGTTCGTCGTCGATCTCTGGGCCGGGCATGCCGACAAGGCGCGCACCCGGGCGTGGGAGCGGGACACTATCGTCAACGTCTATTCCACCACCAAGACGATGTCCTTCCTTTGCGCGCTGGTGCTTGCGGACCGGGGCCAGCTCGACTTTCACGCCAAAGTCACCGACTACTGGCCCGAGTACGGCGCGAACGGCAAGGAGAACACGGAAGTTCGCCACTTCATGAGCCACGCCGCCGGCGTGCCGGGGTTCGATCCAGCCTTCAAGACGGCCGAAGAACTCTACGACTGGCAGCATTGCACGGATAACCTCGCGGCGCAGAAGCCGTGGTGGGAGCCGGGTGCCCAAAGCGGCTACCACGCCATCACCCAGGGCTATCTCATCGGCGAGCTCGTGCGCCGCATCACCGGCCGCTCCATAGGCGCGTTCTTCCGCGAGGAGATCGCAACGCCGCTCGGTGCGGACTTCCACATCGGCATGGAAGACTCGGTGTTCCCTCGCGTCGCGGAGATGATTCCGGACGACGCGCCGGCTGGGGATGGCCCGTTCGGCGAGATGGATCCCGACTCCATCCCGGCGCGCGTGTTCACGAGCGCCAACGCAGACACCACCGCCGTCAACACGCCGGCGTGGCGGCGGGCGGAAATCCCGGCCGCCGGTGGCCACGGCAATGCTCGCGCCGTGGTGCGGGCGCAGACGCCGCTTGCAAACGATGGCCAGGCGTTCGGCGTGGAGCTGCTCTCTTCGGCCGGCTGCCGCCGCATCCTAGAAGAGCAGACGAACGGCCCGGACGCCGTGCTCATGCTGCCGATCCGGTTTGGCTTGGGCTACGCCTTCCCGAACGAAATGATGCCCATGTCGCCGAACGAGAACGCCATGTTCTGGGGCGGCGCTGGTGGCTCCACCATCGTCGTGGACCAGTCCGCGCGGGTGTGCCTTTCCTATGTGATGAACCAGATGAAGGCGGCCATCGTCGGCGACAGACGTGGCGGCGGTCTTGGCAAGGCGTTCTACGACAGCATGTGATCCGCTGGGGAGCAAACATCGAATGAGGAGAACGGACGCCGTGCTGAACGGCTGGAAGGGAATGCGGGTAGTGGCGGCAGCATTCGCCTTGGCGTTGGCCGCTAGCGCCGCACAAACGGGGGAGAGGAAAGTGACCATCGAGCAAACGCAAATGCAGGCCGGCGAGTACACCTACGACGTTCGCCGCGCCGGGGACGGTGGCGACCTCGTCATCCTCCTGCACGGGTTTCCGGAAACGTCGCACATGTGGCTGCCGCTCTTGCAGCATTTGGGTGAGGCCGGCTACACGGCCATTGCGCCGGACTTGCGCGGCTACAGCCCCGGTGCCCGCCCAGAAGGCGCGGAGCACTACACCTACCCCGACATGGCCCTCGACCTCCTCGCCTTGGCCGACTCTCTGGGCAAGGAGCGCTTCCATCTCGTCGGCCACGACCACGGCGCGGCGCTCGGCTGGTATGTGGCGGGCCTGCATCCAGAGCGTCTGAAGAGCTGGACGGCGCTATCCGTGCCGCATGTCGATGCCTTCGTCGACGCCATCGCAAGCAACGCCGAGCAGCGCGAGCGCAGCGGCTACATGAACTTCTTCCGTCAGGTGGGCACCGCCGAGGCGGGGCTCTCGGCCAATGATTTCGAGTCGCTGCGCAACGTCTGGAGCCAGTCGCCGCCGGAGCAGGTTGCCGAATACCTGCGCGTGTTTCGCCAGCCCGGCGCCCTCACCGGCGCGCTTAACTGGTATCGCGGCGGCCTCGGCGAAAGCCGCCAGCCCGTCGGCCAGATATCGGTGCCCACGCTCCTCATCTGGGGCAACCAAGATCAGGCGATCGGTCGCCCCGGCGTCACCGCCACCCCGCCCCTCATGGCAGGCCCCTACCGCTTGGCGGAACTCGACGCCGGTCATTGGCTGATTCAGGAGGCGGAGGAAGCCGTTCTGAGCGAGACCTTGGCGCACCTGCAGCAGTTTCCGGACTGATTGCTCGTTCGGTCACGTCTTCAGCTACCAGGCTGCTTCGGGATGCGTGGGCCTTCGGAGGGAAGGCATCTTGCCTTCCCTGGCGCCGACAGGCGCCTCTTCGACAGGCCCGGATCGGCGCGCCCCTGGGCATCGAAAGTCCGCCGTTGCCTGCGCGCCAGAGAGTGCGGTGGGAGGTAACGGTGAGTGAGCCGCGACAGGATCAGGTCACGGGCGCACTGATCGGCTGTGCGGTTGGCGACGCGCTCGGGGCGCCCATCGAAGGCTGGTCGCGGGAGCGGATTGCACCCCTCGATGGCCTGACCGCTGGCTATCGTCCCCTCGTTCACGGGCGAGCGCCGAACCAGAAGCGTTATCCGCTCGGCCAGTACACGGACGACACCCAGCTCACCCTCGCCATAGCCCGCAGTCTTGTGGCCCAGGGGCGGGTCGATGGCGCGGCGATCGCTCGCGAGTTCGCGGCGCTCTGGGAGTCCGGCGAAATCGTCGGTGCCGGTCCTGTGGCCGACCGCGCCGTCCGGCGACTGATCGCCGGAGCGCATTGGCAGGAAGCCGCCATCGCCGATGACTTGGCACTCAACGGCGCGGCCATGCGCATTGCCGCCATTGGACTCTGGGATTGCGATGATCGGGCCAGCCTTGCCGACGACGCCACCGTCGCCAGCATCGTCACGCACAAGCATCCGCTCGCTATCGATGCCGCCATTGCTGTCGCGACCGCCGTGGCGGGTGCCGTTGCCAACACCGTCGACACGGCTAGCTTCCTGCACGGCGTGGCGCAGGCCATCGAGACCCGGAGCCCCGAGTTTGGCGAGCACATCCGTCAAGTCCGCGCGTGGCTCGAACTGCCCGAAGACGACGCCCTGCAAGCCATCGCCAGCACGGGCGGTGGCCGGATACGCGACGGCTTCGGCATCCCGGCCCTCGCCGAGCCCACGGTGCTCGCCGCGCTCTACGCCTTTCTCAAGTCCCCCACCGACTACACCGCCACCATCGACATAACACTGCGCATCGGCGGCGACGTGGACACCATCGCCGCCATCGCTGGCGCCATCAGCGGCGCCCACAATGGCCTCGCCGCCATCCCGACCGATCTGGTCAAAGGCGTCAAGGACAGCGGAGAAATCCTCGACCTAGGAAGAAGGCTCTTCGACACTCGCTTCGGCTAGTTGGCATTGGCGAGTCCTCCTCGAACAAAGCCCGCCGGCAACCACCGAAGCAACAGCCCCTGCCGTCCGAGGGCCTCTCTGGAGGGGGGGCGTCCCGCCCTCCAAGCGTGCCGAAGGCGCGCACGCAGCGGAGCCGGCCAAG
>JAPPDJ010000143.1 GCA_028824555.1 Gammaproteobacteria bacterium
GCCGTAGGAAAAACCGCAAAACAAGCGAGCGGATGCGTTGGCCTCTAGCGTCGCCGTCCTCTGGAGGGAGGGCGTCCCGCCCTCCATCGCGCCCGCGAGGGCGCGCATCCTTGTGGTGCAGCGAGTGTTCTGCGCGCCTTGCGGCGCGATGGAGGGCGGGACGCCCTCCCTCCAAGGGCTCACCAATGCCCGCTAGCCGTAGCTGCGAGCGAATGCGAGCACGAAGGCCAGCAGTTCGCGCAGCGAACTGCCAACGCGCCCGCAAGGGCGCGCCATCTGCGATGATGTTCCACTTCGGAACCCCACCAACTTGCGTGACTGATGGCCCAGTTGCCCACATCCGATGCTGGCGTGGCGCGGTTTCTCGCCGAGGCCCGGCGCACGCCGCCGGCAACGCGCAGCGACCGCCGCATCCTCTTCGCGCTTGACGCCACCGCCAGTCGAGAACCCACGTGGGACCTCGCCTCGCGCTTGCACGGCGAACTTTTCGAAGCGGCGTCAGACGACGGCGGCACGGCGGTGCAACTGGTGCACTACGGCGGCTTCAACGAGTTTCACGCATCGCCTTGGACGACCCGACCGGCGACGCTTTTGCGGCAGATGACCGAGGTGCGCTGTCGCGGCGGGCTCACGCAGATCCAGCGTGTGCTCGAACACGCCCTTGCAGAAACCAGCCAAGCCCGCATTCGGGCCGTCGTTTTCATCGGCGATGCCTGCGAGGAGCCCGTGGACAAGGTGGCCGACGCCGCCGGCCGCCTGGCACTCTTCCAAACGCCGGTGTTTGTATTCCAGGAAGGCGCTGACCCCGATGCCAGCCGAGTCTTCCGCCAAGTGGCACGCCTCACCGGCGGCGCCCACTCGCCCTTCGTACCGGGGCGCGCCGCGGACCTCCGCGCGTTGCTCAGGGCCGTCGCGCACTTCGCCGCATCCGGACGCCGAGGCGTCGAACGACTTGACCATCCCGCGGCAGCACGCTTGCTCCGGCAGCTTCCATGATCCTGCTGGTCATCGTCGCGGTGGTGGGCGCATTCGCTTTCGCGCTGCTGATGAAGCTTTACTGGGCGCGCAACACGCCCAGCAAGCCCACCAGCATCGTCACCGGTGCCGTGGTGGCACTGCTTGCCGCCCTCGCCATCCTCGCCGCCAGCGGCCGCCTCCACTGGCTCGCCGCCCTCGCCACCGGAGCCCTGCCCTTCCTGCGGCATGCGCTGCGGCTGGCGCTGAATCCGGTGGGCGGTCTGCTGCTGCGACGCTTTCTTGCCGGCCGCGGCGGCCCTTCGCCCCTCGGCGGCATGTTCGGCGGCTTCCGGCAAAGCCCCCGGGAGGCGAGCGACGACCCCCGCCAGTCTTCGGTGCAAACGGGCGACCTTCGGATGACGCTCAACCACGAAACCGGCGAGATGGACGGCGAAGTCCTGCGCGGAGCTCGTCAAGGCAAGCGCCTTGCTGGGATGGACCTCGCAGAGGTGGTCACCCTCCTGACCGAGTTCGACGACGAACGCTCGAGACAGTTGCTCTCTGCCTATCTGGACCGCCGCGCTCCCGGCTGGAACGACGCGACGCAAGGCAACCAGGACGTCCAGCAAGACACCATGACCGTCGAGCGGGCGCTCAAGGTACTTGACCTGCCCGACAGCGCGGGGCGCGACGACGTGGTCGCCGCCCACCGCCGCCTCATGCAACGGCTCCATCCCGACCGCGGCGGCAGTGCCTTCCTCGCGGCCACCCTCAACGAAGCGAAGAAAGTGCTGCTCGATCGCCTCTAGCAGCCGGACTTCGGACGGCCCAAGCTCCTAGGACGGCTTGGGCTGGGGCAAGAAGCGTTGTCCCAAGGCAATGGTTCTTATGGCGCTAATCAAGTCCGCCGCGGCACCGTGTGTGGCAAACTGCGCGCCGTTCCGACGCGTGGGAGCCTTCGCTACGAAAAGCACCTCTGCGTCTTCATCTTCAGACACGCTCCGCCCCCTCGCGGAATCCCAAGAACGCAACTGCAGGAGGGCTGGCTTTGGGCTGGTCGGTCAACCGCCCCACCGGGCTTACACACCATCGTCCCGGGCTCGCGACGCCCGGCTACACCCTGCTGACGCCACACGGCGGCGATTCGACCTGGCTCATCGACATCCATGGCCGCGTCGTGCACCGCTGGACGTTCCAGCACATCCGCCCCGGCTATGGCCGCCTGCTCAACAACGGCAACCTGTTGATGACAGGATCGGATCCCGAGCAGCCCATGCGCCAGGACACCGACCCCGCGGCGCCGCCGCCGTTCGCGGAGCGCGTCAAGACCCTCGGCGGCTACCACACCACGCTTTGCGAGGTGGACTGGGACGGCAACGTGGTTTGGGAGTACGTCAATGCCTACCAGCATCACGACTTCTTCCGCTTCGAGAACGGCAACACGATGGTGCCGGTGTGGATCGAACTGCCCGAGGAGGTGCAACGCAAGGTGCGCGGCGGTCGCCGGCGCCAGCGTCGAGAGAAGCTGCCAAGGCTGATCGGCGACGATCTCGTGGAAGTGGACGCGAGCGGCAACGAGGTGCGCCGCATCCATCTGTGGCAGCTCATGGACCCGGTGAAGGACCCGATCTACCCCACCGTGCGGCGCTGGGAGTGGACTCACGTCAACGGTATCGACATCAACCCCGCCGGCGAGATCGTGTTCTCGGCGCGACACATCGACCGTGTAGGCATCATCGGCGCCGACGGCGAGCTCAAGTGGAAGTTTGACCAGACCCACGGCCAGCACCAGCCGACATGGGTGTGTCCGGAAGGAGAGCACGAGCCCAGCAACGTGCTCGTCTTCGACAACGGCGACGCCGGCTCGCGCGTGATCGAGATCGACCCGGCGACGAGCGAGATCGTCTGGAGCTACAGGGGCAACCCCTCGCCGCAGTTCTTCAGCGGCCACATCTCCGGCGCCGTACAGCTATGGTCGCGCAGCGTGCTCGTCTGCGAAGGCACCAGCGGTCGCCTGTTCGAGGTTAGCCGCGCCGGCGAGGTGGTGTGGGAGTGGATCAACCCGTTCCTGAACACGAACAGTCGCGGCGAACCTACGGTGAGCATCTACCGCACACACCGCTACTCCCCGGACCATCCGGCCCTGGCTGGACGGGACCTAGACCCCGCCCGCTACGCCAACATCAACCGCTTGCACAGCCTCGGCTAAGAGGCTGCGCCGTAGGGAAACCGCAAAACAAGCGAGCGGATGCGTTGGCCTCTAGCATCGCCGTCCTCTGGAGGGAGGGCGTCCCGCCCTCCATCGCGCCCGCGAGGGCGCGCATCCTTGTGGTGCAGCGAGTGTTCTGCGCGCCTTGCGGCGCGATGGAGGGCGGGACGCCCTCCCTCCGAGGGCTCACTAGTCCGACGGGCCTTCGGAGGGACGGCAGAATGCCTTCCTTCCGAGGGAGCCCGCATTCGGCGCGACAACGCCCCTACGAAGCGTTGCGCAGCACCCTTCCGGAGCAAACTCCCGTGTGCTCGTCGTCGCGCAAGGTCACCTGGCCGTTGCACACCGTTGCCTTGTAGCCCTGGGCGCGCTGCTGGAAGCGAGGCGCGCCACCGGGGAAGTCGTGGACGATGTAGGGCTGGCGTTCCTCGATGCGGTCGATGTCGATGACGTTCACGTCTGCCCGTTTGCCGGCTGCAAGAACGCCGCGATCGGCAAGGCCCAGCACTCGCGCTGGTTCGGCAGCGATGCGGCGCACGGCCTCCTCGATGGAGTACGTGCCCTTGTCGCGGTGCCAGTGGGAAAGCACGAACGTGGCCCAGCCAGAGTCGATCATCTGGCTCACATGCGCGCCGGCGTCGCCGAGACCGGGCATGGCCCAGTCCGTGGTGATCATCTGCTCGAGGTTGTCGAGGTTGACGTTGAAGCCGCGGTTGTGGAACAGCTCCTTGCCATCGCTTTCCAACGTCAGTCGCAGCCACGCCTCCACAGGATGTTCGCCAGCCGCTGCGGCGATGTCGGCGAGGCTCTCGTAACGCTCCTGTGTGTAGCAGGGCCGTTCCGCCCCGCCCATCGGGTAAACGCGCCGGGAGCTTTTGAGCACCTGCTCGTTCAGGTTTTCGTTTTCCCGCACCTCGGCCACCAGCTTGGCGCGGAAATCGGCGTCGCGAATGGCCTCTAGGCGGGCGTCGAAGTCGATCTTGCGCAGTTCATTCCACGAAGGCGTGCGCCAGAAGTTGTTGGTGGCGAGGCCCGTGACGCCGCCGCCGGAACGCGGCACGGTCACCGCCGTCACATCGACGCCGGCACCGCGCATGGCGGTCACCTTTTCGTTGAGCGCTTCGCGGTGCTCGCCGATGGCGCTGAACAGGATGCGACTCGTCTGGCCCTCTTCGGCGAGGAGATCCATCTCCTCCTCGATATTGCCGAAGTGCGGCACCGTCTGCATCAGGCCGCCTTCCTTGCCCACCGCACGAGCGATGGCGAGCAGCTCTTCGCGGGACGCGAAGGTGCCCGGAATCGGACGGCGGTCGGGCAGCGTGTGGCCCGGATGCCGGTTCACGGAGAAGCCGAGCGCACCTTCGCGCACCGACTGGCCCGCGACTTGCGCGATCTCTTTGATCTCCTCCGGCGTCGCCTGTTCCTCGATCGCGCGTTCGCCCATCACGTAGAAGCGCGTGGCGCTGTGGCCAACCAGGCCGCAGACGTTGATCATCGGCTGCAAGCGCTCGATGGAATCGAGATAGCCGCCGTAGGACTCCCAGTCCCACGGCAGGCCGTTGAGGATGGCGTACTTGGGGATGTCCTCCACCGTCTCCATCATGCCGGCGAGGAACTCCCGGTCGGCCGGTCGGCAGGGCGCGAAGGTGACGCCGCAGTTGCCGAGAAGCGCCGTGGTGACGCCGTGCCAAGTGACCGAGGTCATGTGCGGATCCCAGCCGATCTGGGCGTCGAGATGGGTGTGCAGGTCCACAAAGCCCGGCGTGACGTAGTGGCCGCGAGCGTCGATTTCCTCGCGCCCCGTGCCGGACACTTCGCCGATCGCGGTGATGGTGTCGCCGTCGATGGCGACATCGCCCTCTACAGGCGCGCTGCCGGTGCCGTCCACGACAGCACCGTTTCGGATCACAAGATCGTGAGACAAGGTGGTGTTCCCCTCAAAGAGCATTCGGTTACGCGAGTCTGCGCCGCCGGCAAGCCAAGGTCAAACGCGGTTCCTTCGCGCTCGCCGCCGGCGTTGTTGCGCCCGCATCCATTCGCGCACCCGGCGCCGCGACCAGGGGATGTCCAAGGCGATGAAGGCGATTCCCAAGGGGAGCATCCAGATGCCAAGCACCGGCAGGAACCAAAGCACGCCGCCGCACAGGAAGAGCACGCCGAGCAGAGAGCGGATGCCGAGCGGCACGCGCCTGTCTCCCCAAACCAGGCCCCGATAGACCACGTCCCTGACGCGTTCGCGCCAGTCGGGCTTGCGCTCCGATGGCGCGGTCACACCATGATCGGTCGGTCGTCCGGGGCGTCGTGCTGGCCCGGATGGGCGCGTCGCTTGAGATCGGGGTCCACCGAACGGAACCAGAACCGGCCGTCCTCGCCTTCCCGTCGCTCGAGTCGGTTGCGATGCATCAGCAGATGGCAGTGGGCTATAGCCTCGCCGAGCGCCATCATCATCTGCCGTGCGTCCAGATGGCGCTTGAACAGCACGGGCAGCAGGTCCTTGGCGGTGCGCGCCTCGTCCTGGCAGGTCTCCTCAATCGCCAGCATCCGGTCCTCGTGGTGGGCGATTAGGTCCCTCAGGCGCTCGCGCACGCCGTAGAACGGCAGGTTGTGCGCCGGCAGCACCAGGGTCCTCTCGGGGGTGTCGAGGAAGCGGTCGTGCGACTCCATCCAGTCCTTGAGCGGATTCGCTTCCGGCTCGGTGGCATGGACGCTGACGTTGCTGGTGATGACCGGCAGGATCTGGTCACCCGAAATCATCACGCCGAGGCTGCGGCAGTGCAGGCAGGCGTGCTCCGGCGAATGCCCCGACCCCACTTCCACATGCCAGTCGTGCTCGCCAATGGTGAGCATGTCGCCGTGCCGAAGGCGCTGGTAGCCGGCCGGAAACGACGCCGGCATGGTCATGCTCGACGTCTTGGCGGGCGCGGCAGACGAGCGCGACTCCCACATCGCCTGCACCCTCTGCATGTAGTCCGACGGCATGCCATAGCGGTGGTAGAACTGTTCGCCAAGCCAGCCGGAGCCGCGCGAGGACGGCCCCATCGTCGCAAACGAGCGCGCCTGGTAGTACTCGGCGCGCGTCATGTAAAGCGGGCAGCGGAAATGATCCGTGATCTCGCCCGCCTGACCGATGTGATCCGGGTGCATGTGCGTGCAGACGACGCCCTTGACCGGCTTGCCCTTGAGTTCGGAGTCGAAGATGCGGTGCCAGAGGTCGCGCGTTTCCGTGTTGCCGAGGCCCGTGTCCACCACGAACCAGCCGTCCGCATCTTCGATCAGGTAGAGGTTGATGTGGGTGAGCGAGCCGCCCATGGGCATGGTCAGCCAACGCACGCCCTCGGCAATCTCGACCGTGGTGCCGGACGGGGGATGCGAGTCGTAGGGGTATTGAAGTGCCATTGCCGGGATTATACGGGCTGCCAAAGCGCCTCTTTGCGGGCATTGGCAGATTTTCGCCCCGCGAAAACCAACGCGAGGACGAATCGCTTGCGACCGCTGACGTCGTGTAGTGCGGGCTCACCGGCTTTGAAGTATGGTTACGGGCTTTTGCGGCGGGGTTTGCCCGCCGGTGAGCGAGACGAGAGACGGGGAAGGGGAAACCGCCATGCCGATGAATGTGAAGCCGGTGCCGACGCTGGACGATGAGGTCAACGAGGTCCGGCTTGGCACTGCCGAGATCGTCAATCAAGAGATCCTGCCGAACGAGAACGTGCTCTACGGCTGGCGCTCGGACGGCGGCCGGCCTTCCGAGACGCAGGTCACGGAAGCCCGCGAAGTGCGGGCACATGTGCAGAACGTGGTCAAGAAGGCGAAGCTCTGGGCACCGCACCTGCCACCCGAATTCGGGGGCATGGGGCTCTCCTTCATGCAGCACGCCTACATGAACGAGGTGCTTGCCTACAGCCCCGGTGCCGCCTCCCTGTTCGGTGTCGTCGCGCCCAACTCCGGCAACCAGAAGATCCTGCTCAAGTACGGCACCCAAGAGCAGCACGACAAGTGGCTGATCCCACTCACCGAAGGGCGGATGCAGTCTGGCTTCTCCATGACCGAGCCGCACAATGCCGGCTCCGACCCCCGCTCCATCCAGACCCGCGCCGTGCTCGACGGCGACGAGTGGGTCATCAACGGCCACAAGTGGTTCACCTCGAACGGCCACGCGGCGGACTTCTATATCGTCATGTGCCGAACGGCGGACCCCGACGATCCCGGCGGCGCGAACGAGAAGATGACGCAGATCATCGTGCCGAGAAAGACGCCGGGCGTGAACATCATTCGCGGCGTGCCCGTGTGGGGCAAGGCGTCAAGCCACTGCGAGATCATCTACGACAACGTGCGGGTGCCGAAGTCGAACCAGCTTGGCGGCACCGGCACCGGCCATCAGGCAGCGCAGGATCGTCTCGGTGCCGGCCGCATCTACCACTGCATGAACTCGGTGGGATCGATGTGGCGCTGCTTCGACCTGATGGTGGACCGCATCATGACCCGCGAGGTGCATGGCGGCGAGAAGCTCGAGGACAAGCAGTTCATGCAGGGCTTCATCGCCGACTCTTACATGGACATCCAGTCCTCCCGCCTGATGGTGGTGGACTGCGCCATGAAGATGGAGGAAGGCGCGGATTCGCGCACCGACATCTCCTCAATCAAGGTCTATGTGCCGAACGCCTACCACCGCGTGGTGGACCGCGCCATTCAGGTACACGGTGCCGCCGGCGTCTCCGGCGACTTCCCGTTCGCCGGCATGTACGAAGGTGCCCGCACCTTGCGCATCGCCGACGGGCCGGACGAGGTGCATCGCATCCTGATCGCCAAGAACGTCCTCAGGCGCTACCACGCCGGCGAGTCCTGGGACTTCGGCAACTAGAGACGGGAACGAGAACATGCAAGAACTCGCACAAGCGATGTCCGCAGCCATTCGCGCCGGCGAACCCCTGCCGAAGATGCCCGAAGGGCTGAGTCTCGACGACGCCTACGCCTTGCAGAAGGACGTGGTGGCGCAAGTGGCGGACGGGGATGTTTCGGGCCTCAAGGCCGGCATGACGGCTCCGGCGGGGCAGCAGGCGTTCGGCCTCACGCATCCGCTGATCGGCAGCCTGTATGGCGCCGGGCGGCTGGAGCCGGGGGCGACCTTTGAAGGCTTGCCCGGCGTCAGCCTCGAATGCGAGATCGGCATCGTCGTGGATGCCAATGGCGCACCGAAGACAGCGGGCCCAGTCATCGAGGTGCCACGCATGGCATTCGCCGACGAAGCGGACCGCAACGGCGCCAACCTAACCGCCTGCAACATCGCCGCGGACCGCTACATCGTCGGCGAACAGCAACCGCTCAGGGACTCCTACGGCGACATTCAGGTGACACTCACCCGCGATGGCGAGCAAGTCACCACGGCCCCCGCCACGGACGCCCTGGGCGGCCCGCACGCGGCCCTTGCCTGGATGCTGAACGAGGCGAACGTCCGGGGCCTCGCCATCGAAGACGGCATGCTATTGATCACCGGCGCCTGCGGCGGCATCCACCCGGCAACGCCGGGGCACTACGTCGCCGACTACGGGTCCTTCGGCACGATCGAGTTCACGGTGACCTGAGAAGCCCCTCGCATCGACAAGGGCGATGCAACCAATTGATTCTTAGATCGTTTTCTCTGTAGGGGACGTGCTGCGCTATTTCCTGTCGTCCTCCGCCCGGCGTCCCCACTAGGACGAGAATTTGCATGAAGAAAGCTTCTCAATGCATTGATTTTAAATGTTTACTTCGGGGGGCTTTGGCGGGGTATGGCCGACTCAACGTCCGTGCCGTCGCCAGACGAACCAATACGCGGCCACGTTGATAGCCAGCAACGCCGCGACGAGGGGCCAGCGGAGCATGGGCAAGGCCTCGGGGTAGAGGATCGGGATAAGGTAGCGGTCGACGAACCCTTCCTCGTAGGCAGCCTCGCCGCCACGGATGCGAAGGGCGTTCTCTAGGTGCGTCAACGGACAGATCCAACCGAATGTCTCGATCGCCGTTGCCCACGCCAAGGCCGGAAGGTGCACCCAAACCATCTTCGGCCAGCGCAATGCCGTGAGCCCGCCCAGCACGGCGAACGCCACGAAGCCGAGGTGCACCACCACGGCAATGTCCGCGAGCGCCTTGAAGATCATGCTCGAACCATCCGCTGGTGCCTCACTTTGACTTGCGCATCGTCTGGTGCGCCGTACCTGGAGGGAGGGCGTCCCGCCCTCCACAGCGCCCGCAAGGGCGCGCATCCTGCTGGGTCGGCGAGTGCTCTGCGCGCCTTGCGGCGCGATGGAGGGCAGGATGCCCTCCCTCCAAAGCGGCGCCGGCCAGTCAACACGGATCGCCGGTGTCCAGCGCCCCGCCCGCTGCAGCGGAAACGACAGGGCAAGACACTGCCAACCATCCGACGGTGCTTCCTTCCCAACCGGCGCGAGCTATAGTGCGCCGGTTCAGCCATCGGAGCACCCATGAATCCGCTTTCCCGCTTCCGCATCGTTGAGGTCGGCATCGGCCCGGCATCCGGCATCGCCACCACCATCCTCGCCGATTTCGGCGCCGACGTGATCAAGGTCGTGCCGCCGGGTGGCGATCCGTTCCGAGACATGCCCTCCTACCGGCTGTGGACACGCGGCAAGCGCATCATCCGGGCTGATCTTCGCGCAGCCGAAGATGTCGCCCGACTGAAGCGCCTGATCACGGATTCCGCCGATGCCGTGCTGACCACCCTGAAGCCCGAAGCGAGAGAGCGGATCGGACTCACGCCCGAAGCGCTCGGCAGAGAGGACCTCATCGTCGGCGTCATCACCGGCTTCGGCGAAGACGGCCCCTACGCCGCCTATCCCGGCTACGAGCCGGTGGTCGCGGCCAAGTCCGGGCGCATGCTCAACTTCGCCGGAGTCGCGGATCGCGATGGCCCCAACTACTCCGCCCTGCAGGTGGGCACCCACGCCACGGCGCAAAGCGCCGCAGCGGCCATGCTCGCCGCGCTGATCGGGCGGGAACTCGGCAGCGCGGCACTGTCGTTCGACACGTCCATGCTGCGCGGCATGATGCCCTACGAAATGGGCATCATGTCGATGGTGCAGTTGCAGGACTCCGGTGCCCTCGAACGCCCCCAAGCGGCGCGGGACCGCACCAAGTCCATGCCCACCTTCAACTACCACCCCGTCCGCACCGCCGACGGCCAGTGGCTCCAGCTCGGCAACCTGCTGCCTCACCTGCTCAGCAACTTCTTCCGCGCCGCCGGCCTCAAGGAAGTGCTACGGGAACCGCAGTATGAAGGCGACCCCATGCGCTGGCCGGCCGAAGTGCGCGAAGCGTTCCGCGACCATCTGCTCGAACACATGCAAGGCCGCACGCTGGCGGATTGGACCGAGCGTTTCGTCCGCGATGGCGGCGTCGTCTCCCACCCCTACCAGACCACCCAAGACGCCCTCTGCGACGAAGACTGCGTCGCCAACGGCCACGTGGTGGAACGCGACGGCGTGACGCAGTTGGGCCCGCTTGCGAACCTCACCGAAAGCCCTGGTGAAGTGGGCGCTCGAGCGACGGAAGTCGGATTCGACGCCATAGAGTCACGCGCGGTGGCCGGCAACGGCAAGGCCAGCGATTCCCCAGCCAAGCCTCTCGCGGGCGTCACGGTGGTGGAAAGCGCCACCATCATCGCCGCGCCCTTGGGCGCGTCGGTCTTGGCCGATCTCGGCGCCCGCGTCATCAAGATCGAACCGCTCACGGGCGATCCGTTCCGCGCCATGTTCCACGGGTTCGGCGCCTCCAAATGCAACGCCGGCAAGGAGTGCATCTCGCTCGACCTCAAGAGCGCCGAGGGGCAGAAGATCGCCCAGGAACTGGCGGCCAAGGCCGACATCTGGATTCACAACTACCGCATGGGCGTGCCGGAGAAGCTCGGCATCGGCTACGACGATCTGTCGGCCATCAATCCCAATCTCGTCTATGTGTCGGCAAATGGATACGGGCCGAACGGACCCGGCGCCAAGCGTCCCTCCACCCATCCGATTCCCGGCGCGGCGCTCGGCGGCGTGGTGTGGCAGATGGGCGGCCTGCCCTCCACCGACGAGGAACTCGACAACGAAGGCTTGCGGGAGACGGCACGCAAGCTCTTGCGCGCCAACGAGGTAAACCCCGACCCCAACACCTCGATGGTGGTGGCGACGGCGGCCCTCGTCGGGCTCGCGGCGCGACGTTCGCACGGCCGCGGCCAGAAGGTGTACGTCGACATGTTCGGCGCCAACGCCTGGGCCAACTGGGACGATTTCCTCAGCTACGAGGGCAAACCCGAGCGCACGCCTGTGGATGCCGACGGCTACGGCCTTGGCCCGCTGCAACGCCTGTATCGCTGCCGCGAGGGCTGGGTGTTCCTGATGGTCGTCACGGACCGCGAGTGGGACGCCTTCGTGGCACAAACGGGCATCACCTCGGCGCGAGACGCCGACGACCTGGCCGAGACGCTCTCCGCCCTCTTCGCGACGGACGACGCCGACGCCTGGGAGAGCCGCCTCGCCCCCAAGGGCATCGGCTGCGTGCGCGCCGACGGATTGCCGCCACAGGAGTTTTTCCTGCGCGACGCCCATTGCCAAGCCGAACATCTGGCGGTGCCCGCGGTGCATCCAGACTGGGGCGACTACCTGCGCAACGGCCCGATGGCCCGCTTCCGCAAGGGCGACGAATACCTCGGCACCGGCGCCGCCGGCGGCGCAACCGTCACCCTGCTCAAGGAACTCGGCTATTCCGAAGCGGCAACCGAGGCCCTCATCGACGACAAGCGCGTGTTCGCCCGCAGGGAAGCCACGGCAGCAAGTGGCTGATCCACGGAGCTGGTCCCTTCGGCCGGCTTGGCCCGCGCTGCGGCAAGGGCACCCTCCTGCGGGGGATGGCGCCTTGCGCTCCACTCCAGGCGAGACCAACATCGCCAGCAAGACCTTGCGCAGGGGCTACCTCACGATGCTGACAGCGCTCGCTGCCTGCACCCCCGACCTGCCCCCCGCAACGGAGTTCGAGGTGATGCAGGCACTCGCCAAGGAATACGTCCTGCCCCTGGGCCGACTCCCGGTCGTCAGCCAGCCAAGCGACTGCCGTACCGACGGCGAGACCAAGGCGTCACTCCCCGCCGACCTCTTCGCCGCATTCCTCGCCGCCAACACATCTCGCGCCGGCTCCTTCGACCTCGCCCGCGCCGCGCCAAGGCTTCTGGTGGACGCCAGTGGCGACTCACCGCGGCGCATCGCCGCCCGCAGCCGGAGCCCGGCGCTGCTCATCTCCCGCGCCGGCCTCCTCGGCAACCAAGCCTTGGTCTGCATGGAGATCTTTGGCACCGAGGAACGCTCGTTCTTCCTGCATATCGAGCGCAACGCCACCGGTGCGTGGTCCGTTCGATCCGAACTCGAAGCATGGCGCGAAGACGAGCCGCTGTCGCCAGACCTGCCCCCAGAGGAACTCCCCGACGGCACCCTCTGGACCGGGGAAGGCACGAACTCGCCATAGAGGCCCCTCCGTCGATGCGCAGTATCGCTTCAGCAGCCTGTTTTCTGCCGCGCAAGCTCCTGGCTTTGCTTGCGGTCGCCCTCGCCGGGGTCTCTTGCAGCCCTCCTGAGCCGCCACCACCGCAATTCGGCTGGCAGGCCATCGAGGCCCGCGGCAGCATCCGGCTGGCGCGACAGCAATGGGCAGGATTCGACAGCCTGCCGCGTCAGGGATTGCGGCCCGAGCACTATGAGCGCATCGCCGAGCAGTTTGCCGAACAGCACGGGCTCAGCGCCGAATGGGTGGTTGTGCCCGGCTTCGAGGATCTGCTCGCAAGCGTCGGCAGTGGAATGGCCGACGTCGTGGTGGCGCCTGTCACGATCACCGAAGCGCGCACCTCGCGGCTGCTCTTCACTGCACCGCTGACCCATTCGCGAGAGTGGGTGATCGGCACCGCGACCGATGGCCCGTTCGGCATCCCCAAAGGCCGCGCCTTTGCCGAAAGCCTGGCGCGGCACTATCCCGACGCAGAGGTCACCCTCCTTCCCGACAGCGCCGACCCGCTCGACGTGTTGAACCGCATCGAGCAAGGCGAAATCACCGCTTCCATCATGGACGAGGCGGCGGCACGCCGAGCCGTCCACTCAAGCGATGCGGTGAAGCTGCTTCGCGCCCTGCCCGAGACAAGGCATCTCGCCTGGGCGCTGCATCCTGAAGCCGCCACGCTCAAAGAGCGGCTCGATGCGTTCCTGGCCGAACGGCATGCCATCGACGCCACCCACGAAGTGCGCGATTGGGACGCCATCAAGGCGACCGGTTACCTGCGCATGGTTACCGTCACCGGTCCAACCACCTACTACCTTTGGCGCGGCGAGCGGCTCGGGTTCGAGCAGGAGCTCGCCCTACTCTTCGCCAAGGCACACGGGCTAGAGCTCGAAGTCGTCGTCGCGCCGAGTTCCTCGCACCTTGCCGACTGGTTGCTCGAAGGGCGCGGCGACCTCATTTCCGCGAGTTGGTTCGCCACCCAAGACCGCATCGATCGCGGGCTCGCATTCTCGGAGCCGTATCTCGAAGTGAAACAGACCTTCATCACGGCGCGCAGCCCCGTGGACTCCTTGGAGCAATTGGCCGGCCGCGAGGTGGTGGTCAGCGAAGCAGCGAGCCAGGCACACACGCTTGCCGAGATGGCCACCTCCACGGGCCTGAAGCCACGCATGGTGAATCGTCTCACTACCGCGATTCTGGGGGACGTAGCAACGGGAACGTACGACGCCACGCTGGCGGACAGCCATCAGGCGGAACTCGCGGCCCAGTTCGACGAACGGCTGCGGCTCGGCCTGCAGCTAGAGCCACCCAAGGGGCTCCGTTGGGCCGTGCTGGGCGAGCACGCAGGGCTCAAGCAGGAGCTCGACGCCTTTCTCGCCCGCGAGCGGCGCGGCTACGACTTCAACGTCCTTTATCGCAAATACTTCCAAAACGAGCGTCGCATGCAGCGCCAGCACGAAGACCGCGTCACCGGCGATGACCTGTCGCCCTACGACGAGGTGGTGCAGAGCGAAGTGCAGGAAGTGGCCGACGGCGCATTCGACTGGCGCTTGGTGGTGGCGCAGATGTATCAGGAAAGCGGCTTTGATCCCGAAAGTTCGTCCTACGCTGGCGCCCAGGGCCTCTTGCAGGTGCTGCCCCGCACCGCCCGCGAGGTGGGAGCGGACCCAAGCCGCCTGCACGAACCGCGCAGCAACATCCGCGCCGGCGTGCGCTATCTCGAATGGACCTGGAACCGCTTCCCCGACCTCGCCCCCGGCCCGCGGCTGTGGTTCGCCCTCGCAGCCTACAACGCCGGCGCCGGCCACGTGCGCGAGGCGCGGCGCGTGGCCCGGCAACAGGACCTCGACCCGAACGCCTGGTTCGACAACGTCGAGAGCGCCATGCTGCTGCTGGCGGAAGAGCCATGGGCCAGCCAGTCCATGCACGGTTACGTCCGTGCCGCCGAGCCGGTGCGCTACGTCCGCCAAATCCGCGACCGCTACCGCGCCTACCTCGACCACTATCGCGTCCTGAACGAAGACCGCCTAGCGTCGGAAACACAGCCCCAAGGCGCCCAACCGGAATAGCCCCTGGGCTTTGCCGACGCCAAAAACGCGCCTAGCGCGAACTAGCGCCTCTGCACAGCCCGCGAGGCGCGCCACCACCGCTGTTGGGAATGCGAGGGCCTGTCACTCCCCCCTCGCGGGGGAGTCGAGAAAAGCGTCCTCGCTTTTCTCGGAGGGGGGGCCGCCGACCCAAAGCCCCGTAAACCACAATCCCCGAACGAAGCCCCCTCCCGTCCCTCCTCCTTTCGTTTTTCTGGAAGGGGGAGTCGAAAAGCGCCTCGCTCTTCGGGGTGGGGGCTTCTCGCTGGGGGGAGGGTTCTCAACTCCGGCGCCAGCGCCGCTTCTACGGCGCACCCTCCTAGTAGCGGCGCGATTGCCAAGGCCCTGTTACGATCCGCGCCCTTGGCAACGGGAGGTCGGATGAGTTCATTGGGCGGCATTCGTGTGGCGGTTGTCGCCGCGGTGTTGACTGGCACATTCTCGCCGGGGGTCGCTGAGGAAGCTCCCGTACCCGTGGCGTTCACCAACGTCAACGTCATCTCCATGCTCGAGGAGGGCGTGCAGCCAGATCAGGTCGTGGTGGTCCGCGGCGACACCATCGCGTCCATCGGCTCCGAACTCCCGCCAAACGCCCGGATCATCGACGGCCAAGGCAGGTTCCTCATCCCGGGCCTCGCCGAAATGCTCGCCAACGTGCCCGATGACCCCGACTACCGCGACGATGTGTTCTTCCTGTGGCTCGCCCACGGCGTCACGTTTGTGCGCGGCATGCTGGGGCATCCGAGCCATCTGCAACTGCGCCAGCAACTCCTCAGCGGAGAAGTGCTTGGTCCACGCCTGTTCACCGCGGGCCCGGCCTTCAGCGGCCGCACCATCTCTGGCCCCTCTTCCTCGGCCTCCAACGCGCGCAGGCAGAAGAAGGCCGGCTATGACTTCCTCAAGATCCACCCCGGGCTCTCCCGCGACGAGTTTGACATCCTAGCCTTCACCGCCAACGACGTGGACATTCCATTCGGCGGCCACATCACGGAACGCATGGGGCTCGCCGAAAGCCTCGAGGCCGGCCAGCGCTGGATCGACCATCTCGACGGCTACATGCAGGCCCTCGTGCCCGACATCGCTGACTATCCGCGCGAGGCCGCCTCGCCCTTTGGCATGGACCTGGCCCCATACGTCGATCGCAGCCTGATCGAGGGCGTGGTGGCACAAACTGTGGAGTCCGGAGCCGCGGTGGTGCCCACCGAGACGCTGCTCGAGAACTTCGCCAATGCCGCACGATGGCAGGAGATGGCGCGCCGGGAACAGTTCCGCTATGTGCCCCAGGAACTGCGCGAGAGCTATGTGCGGAGTCTGAGCGGTGCAGCGGAAGCGAGAGGCGCCAACGTTGCTGCCCAGGCACTCACGATCCGCAAGGCGCTGATCAAGGCACTCCACGACGCCGGCGTGCCGGTGCTATTGGGCTCCGACTCACCACAGGTCTTCAATGTGCCGGGCTTCTCCGCCCACCGCGAGCTCGAATCCATGGTGGCGGCGGGACTGACGCCCTTCGAGGCCCTCGCCACCGGCACCGTCGCCCCAGCCGCCTTCTTCGATACCGCGAAGTGGGGCGCTGTCGAGCCGGGCCGCGCGGCCGATCTCGTACTCCTCGGCACCAACCCCTTGGAGGACATCAAGAACACGCGCGCCATCGAGGGCGTAATGGTGCGCGGGCGCTGGCTCGACCGCGCCGAACTCGACGCAGGACTCGCCGCCATCGAGGCGAAGTATCGTTAGCGTTCGAGCGAACCGGAAAGGAGGGGCAAATGGAACGCAGCAACTGGAACTTTCACATCGCGAGCGCCGACAAGGCAGCCTGGAGCGAAGGGCTAAGGACCATCTTCGAGTACCGCGACCTCGGCATGAAGGACGCCACCGACGGCGACTACATCGCCCACGTCATCCGCCGCAAGGGCGGCCATGCCGAAGACGACCTTCGCGACCAAGTGCAAGAGTGGCACATCCACGAGTGCAGCTTCCAGATGGTCTATGTGCTAAACGGCTGGGCCACATTCGAGTATGAGGGCGAAGGCGAACGCACCATCCGCGCCGGCGACTGCATCAACCAACGCCCCATGATCCGCCACCGCGAAATCGCCTGCTCAGACGACTTCGAGGTGCTCGAGATCGTCTCGCCTGCCAACTTCCGCACCGTCGTCGTGGATGCACCGTAGGTCCGTTTTACCGAGTTCGTCGGTGCGTGCAAGACGGGCCTCGTAGGGGACGGGCTTGTCCCGTCCCCCTCCCTACTCCACCGTCCCCTTGTAGTCGCTGCGTAGTCGTTCCCAGTCGATTTCGTAGCCGAGGCCTGGTTCGGTCGGGGCGTGAACCATGCCGCCCGTCATGTCGATGTCTTCGACCAAGCCGAAGACGTTGGAGCCGGTGCAGGGGAAGAACTCGTAGAACTCGCAGTTCGGCACGGCCATCGTCACGTGCAGGTTGGCGACATTGTTGAGGGAGTTGCCGCCGTGGTGGATTTCGCACTTCATGCGGAAGCCCTCCGCCAGATGGCACAGGCGCACCAGCGGCGTGATGCCGCCCGTCACCGCCACGTCGCCACGCAGGATGTCGGTGGCATAGCGGGTGATCCACTGCGTCATGCCGTAGTAGCGACCCGGGGCGAACTCCGTCGCCATGATGGGAATGTCGAGCTTCTCGTTCAGCTTCACATAGCTGTAGAGGTCTTCCTCGGCGAGCGGGTCTTCATACCAGTAGTAGCGCAAGTCCTCCATCGCCCGCCCCACCCGCACGGCATCCTCGTAGCCGTAGGCCCACATGGAGTCGAGCATCAACTCCATGTCGTCACCCACGGCTTCCCGCACCGCCCTGCAAATCTCGATGTCCGCCTTCGGATCCGAATGCGGGTGGATCTTGTGCGCCGGGAAGCCGAGTTCCTGAAACTTGAGCGCCTCCTCCTGATACTCCTCCTTCGTCTCCCACCAAGCCGTGCTCGAGTACACCGGCACCGACTCCTTGCAGGTGCCGAGCAGGCGATGGATGGGTTGTCCGGCGAGCTTGCCGTTGATGTCCCACAGGCAAATGTCGGCGGCACCGATGACGCTATTCGGCACGCCCCGGTTGAGCTTCCACAGCTCCGCCCAGATCGTGCCGATATCCTGCGGGTTCCGGCCCAGCAGGCGCGGCTTGATGGTGTCGATGAGGTATCCGGCCTGATGCTCCGGGCCGCCCAGAAAGGCGTTGCCGGAGATGCCCTCGTCCGTCTCAACGGTCACCACGCCAATCTGCCGCGGCCCGCCAAACCGCATTCCGGCGCCAACCCGCCAAGGCTCCACCTGCCAGCCGAACACCTCGACCTTTACGTCGGTAATCTGCATCGCTCCCGCCCCTCAACCCCTCGCAAAGAAGCCCCGGATTCTGTATGCGGCAGAGCGGCGATTCAAGGCAGCACGATCACCTTGCCGATCACCTCGCGCCCCTCGATCAGCCGCAAGGCGTCGGCGGCCTGGTCGATGGGCAGGCGATGGGAGACATACGGGCGGATTCGCCCGGCGCCCAGCCAGTTCATGAGCGTGCGGTGATTGCGCGCCGCGCGCTCTGGATCGCGCCCAGGCAGTGCGCCAAGGTTGAAGCCGATGGCTTCAGCATCCTTGATGAGCAGATGATTCGTCTTCGCCAGCGCCGGCCTCCCGCCGGTGAAGCCGACGATGAGGATGCGGCCAAACGGCGCGATGCAGCGGGTGGATTCGTCAAAGACATCACCACCTACCGGGTCGTAGATCACGTCCGCACCCAAGCCGCCGGTGAGTTCCTTCACTTTCTCGCGAAAGCCCTCGGTGTAGTCGATGAGGTGGTCGGCACCCATATCCGCCGCCACTGCCAGCTTCGCCTCGGTGGAAGCTGTGGCAATCACCGTCGCGCCCATGAGCTTGCCCACATCCACCGCAGCGAGGCCCACGCCACCGCCAGCTCCATGCACGAGCAGCGTTTCTGTGGCTTGCAGCCGGCCTCGCTGCATCCCGTAGAGCGCGGTCGCATAGTTGGATCGGTACGACGCGGCCGCCTCGATGTCCACACCGTTCGGAATGCGATTGACCTGGGCGGCGTCCACCACGGCATGCTGCACGCATCCCGATGACAGCAGCACGGCGTCTCCGACGGCAAGGTCGGAAACGCCATCCCCCACCGCCGTGACATGCCCCGAAGCCTCTCCGCCCACCACGAACGGCATGGCCGGCTTGTTCTGATACCCGCCTCGGGTCATCAGCAGGTCGGCAAACGAAATGCCAGCCGCGCCCACCGCCACGCGAACCTGCCCTGGCCCCGGCTCGCCGGGATCGTCCACCTCCCGAACCGCTACACCGTCAGCCCCATCCAAAGTCTCGCAAAGCGCCGCCTTCATCCGTCGAGAGTCCCCTCAAGGCCCAAAAGAAGGCGGCACTATAGCCCAGCAATGCCCAAGCCGGACCGGAGTCCATGGCAGAGGCGAGTCAGCGACCAAACGCGCCCGACGCCCGCATTGCTGGCGAGGCTTGCGTGGCAAAGCCATCCTCGCTGCGGAAAACCAGCAAGGCGGCAACGTCGTGGGTTTCGGCAAACGCAGCGGCATCTCGGCCGAGCACCATCAGCGCCGTCGCCAGCGCGTCCGCCTGCATGGCGGTGGGGGCAATGACGGTTGCCGATGCCAGGGTCCCGTCGATGGGCGTGCCGGTGCGAGCGTCGATGATGTGGGTCGTGCGCTTACCGTCCCGTTCGCCAGTTTGGCGGTAGTCGCCGGATGTGGCGACGCCACCTTCGTCCAGGATGAGCGTGCCGGGAGCGAAGCCCTCGCCCGGGGACTCGATGGCGACGCGCCATGCGCCGCCACCGGGTGCGGTACCGAAAACGCGCAGCTCGCCGCCGATCTCCACCAGGGCAGACCTGCAACCGGCACCGGCGAGCAGTTCCGCAACCCGATCCACGGCCAATCCCTTGGCGATGGCGGAAAGGTCCACCTGCAACGGCGCACGTTTGCGCAAGGCCGGGGGATGCTCACGGAACTCGAGCAAGTGGTAGTCCACTTGCACCGCCTCGTCGGCCAGCGCCGCCCCGGGCCCGAACCCATACTCGTCCACCAGCGGCAGAGCGGTCACGTCGAACGCACCCTCGGTGGCGTCCGACACCACGGCGGCGGCAGCCACCACCCGAACCATGTCGGCCGAGACGCCGAACCACTCGCCTGGCGGGGCACGGTTGAAACGCGAGAGGCCCGAGTCCTGCGCCCAGGTGGACATCTCCTGCACCACCTCGTCGAGCACCGCCGCGACCCGCGCCTCCGGCAACCCGTCCGGACATGCTTCCCCCAGCACGCGATAGCGAGTGCCCATCGTTGCGCCGGACAGCGAGTCTGGACCGCAGCCGCCCAGCGATCCCATGCCGACCAGCACCACCAGCCCGAACACGGCCCGCCACAACACCCTGATCAAGGAACCCATCCGCCACAACACCCCGCCCCGCCTGTTCTACAATCCGCCGCTCGTTCGAATCAACCCATCAAGGGGAGGCACATGCCCGAATTCTGCAAGGTCGACAAGGCCGATCACATCATGACCGTGACCCTCAATCGTCCGGAGCGGCTCAACGCCCTGCACCCCCCGGCCAACGCCGAGCTTGGCGAGGTGTTCGACGAGTTCGCAGCCGACGACGACATGTGGGTGGCCATCGTCACCGGCGAGGGTCGCGGCTTCAGCGCCGGCAACGACCTTCGCTACCAGGCCGAAGGGGGCGAGCGGGTGCCGGCGCCCAAGGGTTTCGGCGGCCTGTCGAGCAGGTTCGACCTCACCAAGCCCGTCTATGCCGCCGTGAACGGCGTGGCGATGGGCGGCGGCTTCGAGATCGCGCTGTCCTGCGACATCATCATCGCCTCCGAAAGCGCGGTTTTCGCGCTTCCAGAACCGAAGGTTGGTCTTGCCGCGCTCGCCGGCGGACTGCAGCGACTGCCGCGGCAGATCGGCTCCAAGCGCGCACTTGGCATGATCCTCACCGGCAGGCACGTCTCGGCGCAGGAGGGCTACGAACTCGGCTTCGTCAACGCCGTCGTCCCGCACGACAAGCTCATGGAAGAAACCCGGCGCTGGGTGGGCATGACCCTCGAATGCGCCCCGCTCTCCATCCGCGCCAGCAAGGACGTGGTCTATCGCAGCCTCGACATGGAATCGCTGCAAAAGTCCATGGCTGTGCGCTACGACTCCGTGGCGGCGCTGAACCAGAGCCAGGACTTCATCGAGGGTCCGCGCGCCTTCGCCGAGAAGCGCCCGCCCAACTGGCAGGGGCGCTAGGGGAAACTCTGATCGAGTCCGTTGGCGTGCCCGCCCGCGGACTCGACTCGTCGCCAGACGCCTTGCCATCCACGATGAGGATTTGCCAAGTGCTCGCCGCGGCCGAGGATGGGGGCGTGGAGAACCACGTCTATGCCCTCGCGGGCGCGCTTGCCGAGCGCGGCGACGACGTTGCACTGATCGCCCATTCGAAGCACGCCACATCGGTGTGCAGCAACGTGGCCTTCCATGCCGTGGACCTCACCCGCAGCCGCCGCAACCCGCTAGCGCGACGCGATTTGCAGCGGGCCATAGCCGCCGCAAAGCCGGACGTCGTCCACGCCCACGCCGGCAAGGCAGCCGCACTGGTGGCCGCCTTGGCGCTCCCTTGCCCCACCGTCGGCACCGTGCATGGGACCAAGCGCGATCTCGCCGCCTACAAGCGCTTCACGCAGGTCATTGGCGTCAGCCAGGGCGTGATCGATCAACTCGACCATCCGGCCAAGGCGGTCGTGTACCACGGTGTGCCGGCGCCGAAACCCGGTGCCGGCGCCTGCCGCCAAACCATCGCCCGAGAGCTCGGCATCGACCCGAACCGCCCACTCTCCCTCGCCGTAGGGCGACTGGTCCCGGTGAAGGGGTTCCACACTCTCATCGAATTCTGGCACGAAGACCTCGGCAACCTCGTGATCGCCGGCGAGGGTCCCGAACGCCGTCGCCTGCAACGACTCGCCGCCGGACGCCCGGTGGTGCTGGCCGGCTTTCGAGGCGATGTCCGCAACCTGATGCAGGCGGCAGACCTCTTGGTGATCTCCTCCACCCGCGAGGCATTCCACCTCGGCATGGCCGAGGCATTGCGTGAACGGCTGCCCGTGGTTTCGACCCGCGTTTGCGGCCCCGAGGAGATCCTGCCACCCGAACAGTTGGCAGACTCGGGCAGTCTCGAGGCCACCATCCGCCGCTCCCTTCTCGACCTCGACGCCACACGCGGGCGAATGGCTCCCACCTTCGACTGGGCGGAACGAACGCTCACCGTCGAGCGCATGGTGGATGAGACCCGTCGCGTGTATACCCAGGCGATGGCGGCATGAAGAGCCTCAATGTCCTCGTCGTCTCGGACGGCCTGCCGGGGCATCTGAACCAGTCCCGCGGCCTCGCCCACTGGCTCGGCACGCGCTTCGCCGTAGAGACCCAGGAACTGGAAGTGCGCCTCAGAATGCGAGCGATGGCACGCCGCATCCTGCCGCTCGTGGTGGAAGTGGCACCGGCCATGGCGACGCTGCGCTCCTTCTACCAACTGCCGGCATTGGCGGGAGCGGCACCCGACGTGATCGTCTCGGCCGGCGGCAACACCTCCTTCGCCAACGTGCTCCTGGCCCGACATTTCTGCGTGCCCAACGTCTTCATCGGCTCCCGAAGGCGGCTCGCGCCAGGCTCCTTCGCCGCCCATCTGACGCTGGAACCAACCGGCGAGGCCGGCAACGTCGTGACACCGGTGGCGCCAAGCCCCGTTTCCCCCGAAGCCATCGCGCAGAGCGCGGCGGAGTTCCGCGCGCGGCACGGCTTTGCCGACGGAAGGCTTTGGCTCATGGCCTGCGGCGGCACCGGCGCTGGCAAGTCCTACAGCGCCGACGACTGGAGCACGCTTGCCCACTGGATGAACGATGCCGCCGAGTCCCACGGCATACGCTGGCTGCTTTCCACGTCACGCCGCACGGGAGCTTCCGGCGAAGAGGCATTGGCGGCGAGCCTGAAGGCCGACCACCTCGCCTACGCAGTGTGGTGGAGCCGCCACCCGGAACGCATCCTCGGCACGCTGATGGGGGCCGCGGAGCGGCTGTTCGTGACCGTGGACAGCATGTCCATGGTCAGCGAGTGCATCGGCGCGCAGAAACCGGTAGCAGTGGTGGACGTGGGCGACGGCGCGCCCGAGCCGCTGTTGGCCAAGGCGCTCGATCGATATGCCCGACTGGGCCTGTGCCGGCGCGTCTCGGTGGCAGACTCGCTTGACGCCGCGCCAGAAACCCTTGCGACCGCCGACGACCTCCGCGAGGAATCCATCGACCAACTGCTCGAGCGCTTGCGCCTCAAACCCTCGGCTGCTAGGAGGCCGCGCCGTAGAAACGGCGCTAGCTCCTAGCCGTAGCTGCGAGCAAATGCGAGCACTAAGGCCAGCAGTTGCGAAGCAACTGCCGACGCGCTCGTAGAGCGCGCTAGCTGAGCCCATTCCACATGGCGATGCGTCACTTGAGACCCAACCGAGGACTTGCACGCCGCACGGCACGGAAGGCAACCGCGCCGCTCTACCGCTTGCTGCATCCACGCAAGCCCGCCTTCACTTGCCCCATCTGCAACTACGAGGGTCCCTTCCGCAACAAGCGCGGCCGCCTCCACGCCAAATGCCCATCCTGCGGCGCCCTCGAACGAACGCGCCTGCTCTTCGCCGTGCTCTCGCCTCTACTCGAGTCGTTCTCGCCAGAACGCAAGCGCGTGCTCCACATCGCCCCGGAAGCACACCTCGACGAATGGCTGCAGGCTCGGTTCGGGCACTACGTCAGCGGCGACCTGCAACGCGCGGACGTGAACGCTCGCCTCGACATCCAGCGACTCGCCTTCCCCGACGCAACCTTCGACCTTGTGGTCGCATCCCACGTGCTCGAATACCCCGAGGACGATCGCAAGGCCATCGCCGAAATCCGCCGCGTCCTCCGGCCAGACGGCATCGCCGCCCTGCCCGTTCCGCTTATGCATTTGCGCACCCGAGACCTACCCACCCGAGACCCCACGACCCGAGTGGTGCACGAACCCGGCCTCGACTACTTCGAGCGCATGGAAGCCAACTTCGCGGAAGTACGCCTGCACCGCTCGGACGAAGTGGACCCGACCCACCAATCCTTCATCCACGCCCCTACGGACGAAACCCCGCCCCCACTCATCCATAAACCCAACATCCGGCTCGACATCGTCCCGATCTGTCTCGCTGGCAAACGATAGTCTCCTGCCAGCGTGCGAGGGTCGTCTCCAAGAAGAAGGCAGTGTGCCTGCCATGCGAAGCCTCGGCGTGCAAGTCCGCCACCGAGCATGAGTGGCGCAGCACTAGTACAATCGTTCGCCATGCCCCCCGACGACCAACCGGGTATGACCGCCATCTGTCCGCCTCCCGGTGACAGGTTCCGTTGATGTACAGCCTGCTCCTGACCTTCTTCTTCCTCGCTCTCGTCTTCTCGTTCTTCTGCTCGCTTTGGGAAGCTGTGCTGCTCAGCATCACGCCGAGCCATGCCCGACTGGAGTTCCAGCAAGGCACCCGCGTTGGCCGCTACCTCGAAGACTTCAAGGCCAACGTGGACCGACCGCTCGCCGCAATCCTGACGCTCAACACGATTGCGCACACCGCCGGCGCCATTGGCGTCGGCGATCAGGCGGCGTCGATTTGGGCAGAGGCGAATCCTTGGATCACCAGGATCGCGGTCCCAGCCAGCATGACCATCGCCATACTGGTCTTCTCCGAAATCGTACCGAAGACCATCGGCGCACTCTACTGGCAGTACTTCGTCACGTTCACCGTGCATTCCCTGCGGCTCCTGACGGTGGGTCTCGCGCCCTTCGTCTGGCTCAGCCAATACATCACCCGGCGCTTGAAGCGGGGCACCACCCAGCCCGTTTTGACGCGCACCGACTTCGTGGCAATGGCGGAGCTCGGCGCCCAGGAGGGCGTGTTCGAGGCCGAGGAAAGCGCGATGATCGGCCACTTGATCCGCTTCCAGACGATCCAGGCAGGGGACGTGATGACGCCCCGCACGGTGGTCGAGGTGGCTGCGGAGGACGAGAGCATCGCCGGCTACTACGAGAAGGCGAAGAACCTGCCGTTTTCGCGGATACCGCTCCACGACGAAACCAAGGACCAAATCACCGGGTATTTCCTGTGCACCGACCTAATGGTTGCCCTGCTGGACGGACGTGGCGACCAACCCATCGCCGCCTTGCGCCGCGATATCGTGGCCGTGGACCAGTCCTACGCCATCACGGACCTATTCACCGTCCTGCGGGCGCGCCAGGAGCACTTGGCGGTGGTGCTCGACGATTTCGGCGGCATGGCGGGAATCGTCACCATGGAGGACATCATCGAAACCCTCCTTGGCCTCGAGATCGTCGACGAGACGGACGCGACCACGGACATGCGCGAGTTGGCCCGGCGCCATCGGGTCATGCGTGCCAAGGCGCTGGGCGCTCTGGAAGGTCCCTTGGACCAGGCCGAGGAGTGACCCTCGGCAAGCCCAATCCCCAAGCGAAACATCGTCGGTTCTCGCCGACGTCACCCTGACGCCTGGCGAGAGTGTTCACAGCATGGGTGCGAGTGCCAAGGCGATGCCGAGGAACGCGTACATCCTTGACCGCGGCGGCACAGGACCTCATAGGGACGCTTGCGGTTTGGGCAAAGCACGAAGCTAGCGAAAGTCGTCCGCCGCATCCTGCGGATCGAAGCCGACCGTCTCCTTCGAGTGCGAGAGGTCGCGATAGCCCCAGCGGTTGTTGGAGTTGGCGAAGAGGATGTCGTAGCGGAGGGCGCCTGGCGCGTCCACGCAGAGTTCCAGCATGTTGACGATGTCGCGTTTCGAGCACCAGACGCTGTAGTCGCGGGGGCGGCCTGGACGGTCGGGGGCGTTGACGTAGCCGAGACGGATGCAGAGCACGGAAAGGTCCGTGGTGTCTGCGTAGAACCGCCCGAGCGCTTCGCCCCACACCTTGGTGCTGCCGTACACGCCGGCGGGGCGGGGTGGCATGGTGTGGTCGATCATCGGCCACTCGCTTGGCACGTTGGCGTAGTCGCCGGCGACCATGGAGCGGTAGGGTTCCTCGGTTTCCCAGCCAGAGACGGTGGCGCCGCTGCTCGCGAAGATGACGCGGCGGCAGCCGGCCTCGCGCGCGGCTTCGTACACGTGGCGGGTACCGGCGACGTTGGTTTGCAGGAGTTCGTTGAAGGGGAAGCTCTCGCCGGCCTTGGCGGCGAGATGCACAACGGTGTCGATGCCGTCGAAGGCGGGACGGATGGCGTCGAAATCGCCGAGGTCCGCTTGGGTGGTGGGGATGCCCGGCACGTCGCTCCGGTTGAGTGCCGAGAGTTCGGAACGGGGTTCGAGGCGTTCACGTAGCGCGGTGCCGATGAGTCCGCTCATGCCAGTGACGAGAATCTTCATGCTTGCATCCTCTCCCGCGCGGCGACCAGCAAGTCGAGGCGCTGGCGGTATTCGTCCGCGTCTCGGTAGCGACCGCCAAAGACGAACCGTGATGCGCCGGCCTCTGCCAATGCCTGCAAGTTGTCGGCGGCTGCACCCGCGTCACTCGGCAGGCCGCCCATCACGACCACCTCGCCCACCTCCCGACCGGCCTCGTCGCAATACTCCGCGTATTGCGCCTTGCGCGCCGGCAGCATTGAAGCCGTCATGCCCATCGGCAGCCAGCCATCGCCATAGCGCGCCGCGCGCTCAAGCGCGTGGGGCGGGGCGCCGCCGACATAGATAGGCGGCGCTTTGGGTTTGGGTCGGAACAGGAAGCTCTGGCCGTGGGCCGTTACGACGTCGTCGTCGCCATCAAAGCAGTCGCGCAGGAACGCGAGGGTCTCGTCCGAGATGCGTCCGCGGGCGCGGCGGTTGACTCCCAAGGCGCGGAACTCGGGGTCCATCCAGCCGATGCCGACGCCGAGCAGCAACCGGCCGCGGGAGAGCTCCTGGATGCTGGCGACCTGCTTGGCGGTTGGCAGTTGCGGGCGGTACGGCAGAATCAGAACGCCGACCCCCACGCGAATGCTCTTGGTCAGGCCCGCAAGCCAGGCGAGGGAGACCAGCGGATCAACGTAGCGCCCGCCGGAACCCTCCGCGTCGTCCGGCGGGATGGCGATGTGGTCCACCACCCAGATGGACTCCATGCCGGCGTCCTCCGAGGCGAGCGCGCAGGTCGCCATGGTGTCCGCGGTGGATTGCTCGCCCATGTTGCGCAGCGTCACGCCTATGTGCATCCGTTCTCCTTCACGTGCTGTTTCAACACGCGAGAGCATAGCGGCTCGTGACCCGCTGTCGGTCGCGCTCCGGAGCTCCTGCCGAGAGCTATGCCGCAGAGGGCCTCTGGAACAAGTGCGGCAAGTAGCGGCGTGCCTTGGCAAGCAGTTCGTCTTCCTTGGTGCTGCGGCCCGGCTGGCGGGTGACGCGGTGGCTTAGCCAGTTCCACATGCGGGCGATGCCTGGGTCCGAGGCCGGCACGGCGTCGCGGCCTTCGAGGCCGAGGTGGGTGTTGACCCAGGCGGCAATCTGCACGGGAGTGCTGAGGTCCAGCACGGCTCTGCGGCGTCGGAAGCCTTGCCTCGCAGCGCCGCGATGGGCGTGGCCGTGGCGCTTCATCTGGCCAAGCAGGACGCGGGAGGCACGGGAGTCCTGCATCAGCGCGTCGAGGTCGCCGGTATGCCTCGCCAGCACTTCGCGCCACTCGTCGCTGCGCTCGGCCTTTTCCATCAGGGTGCCGATGGCATGAGCCGCTCGGTCGCGCTCGCGCATTCCGCCGTTCAGGGCGCGGTCAAAGATCTCGCGCCAAAGGCCGGGGTCGCGAACGTGGCTGCGGCACGGGCAGGCGTCACGGAGTGCCGCACAGCGAATGTCGTAGCCGGAATCGCCGAGCGCTTTCAGCAGGCGGTCGGCATCACGGGCCTTAGACATATGGGGATTCCCTACGCACAGAGGAAGAAACCGTAACGCAATTTGGCAGTAGGTGCATCTTGGAACTGGACCCCCGGAGCACGTCAAAAAAAGTGTGACAAGCTTCGGTGCTCGGGGCTGAGCGGTGCGTCCCGAATCAGGAAGCCGCCCATTCGAGCCACCAGCCGTGCGGCGAGGCCCTAGCCAGCAGTTCCGAGGGCGCTGCCGAGCCGTCGCGATAGCGGGTCAGCGTGAGTTCCATGATGTCGGCGCTCTCGCCCTCGAGCGCGACGCGCCAGACCTCCCGGCTTCGGCTGGCGTCGATGAGGACCGTTTCCATGCGCTCGCGCGCCGTACGCGGGAACTGGTAGAGGGCCACCGTCGTGTAGACGGTCAGGGCCTCGTCCTTGGGCGCCTCCGCGAGCAATTGCGGGAGGGTCTCCACGGCATCCCCCCCGAACAGCCGGACCGGGTGCGTGCGAAGTTCCTCGGCGGCGTCCACCAGGCGCTGGTGGCGCTCGACATGCTCCGGCCAGATAAGCGCCCGCAGCCACAGCAGAGCCTCCGGGTCGAGCGCGTCGATCGGGTCGAGGTCCACTCCGACGCGCCCGCCGACCGCGATGTGCCGCTTGAGCTCGGGCAGCCCGTCGCCGCGGAGTTCAGCCTCGAGCTGGACGACTGCACCAGCATCGCCCCAACGGAGGACTTCGCGGCCGCCGTGCGTGTAACGGATGCCGTACCGATCGAAGTTCAGGTTGAGGCCCGCGCTTGCCCCGAGGTCGATCAGGTGCAGCGGACGCCCCTGCGCCTCCCTGGATACCACGGAGAACGCCGGGACGAGGCACGTGCATCGGCGTACGACGTTCGTCTGCGTGCGACGCGTGCGCACCAGTTCGGCAACCTCGCCGGCATGCGTGCGGCAGAAGTCGCGGAAGTCCGCCGCGGCCGGCGCCATCGGTCGGGGCTTGCCGGACACGATCGGATAGTGTGCGGCGAGAGGATGCGTAACACCGCGCAGCAGCAGGTACTGCGCGGCGCCGAACAGCATGTTCGGAGGCGGTTGATGCGGTCGCGTTTGCGCGGCGAGCGCCAGCAGGTCGGGGCTCTCGGACACCGCGTACGCGAGTTCAGCGTAGAGCGGCGATGCCAGCTCCATGGCCTCTACGCGCCCGAAGCGATGGAAGAGTGCGCGCAGGCGCTCGGGGCTTCGCGCGGTCAAAACAACGCCACGGGATTGACGGCGTTCGGGATGGCGTCCGAGATACCGTCGGAGCCAAGCACCGCCAGCCAGCGCTCGCGCAGCCCCTTCACGTCGGCGGGCACGGCCAGGGACCAGTCTTTCTCGAGCTGCAGCGCCATGACGGTTCACCCCGTGTTTCGCGGGATGCTATCCCACGCCCGTGGGGATCCTCGGCTCAAGCACCTCGGAGCGGCCCACCCCCCAACCGAAGCGGCGATAATGCCGACATGAACGCGCCTTCACATCCGGATGCGGCGGCTCGGCCCGCCAACGAGCAATCCCCCAGCCTCGCGAAGGCCGCCACCGTCACCGTTCTCGCCTTTGCCGGCGGCTTCGTCATCATGTCGCTCGAACTGCTCGGCGGCCGGATGTTGGCACCGTGGTTCGGCAGCAGCATCTATGTTTGGGGCAGCATCATCACCGTTTTCATGCTGGCGCTCGCGCTCGGCTACTTGGTGGGCGGGCGGCTTTCCCTGCACGGGCCAACGCTAACCCGGTTCGCCGTCATCTTCCTCGGCGCTGGCTGCATTCTCGGACCGCTAGCGCTTGCCGCCGAACCCATCACCACGTGGGTTTTCGACCGCATCCACGACCCGCGCTACGGCAGCCTCGTGGCAGCTCTCGCGCTCTTCGTGGCACCGACGGTGGTTCTCGGCATGATCTCGCCGTATTCCGTGAGCCTTTTGGTGCGGGTGCGGGAAGAGTCCGGCAAGGTCGCCGGCACGCTCTACTTCGTCTCCACCATCGGCAGCGCGTTGGGCACGCTGGCGACGAGTTTCTATTTCGTGCTCTGGTTCGAGGTGAACAACATCATCATCACGCTCTCGGCCACGCTGCTTGCGTTGGGAGTCGCTGCAGTGGCGCTCGATCGGGTGAGCGTGCATGGGCGCTGACGCGTCGATGGCGCAGAAGACTCGTAGCCGTATATGCGAGCGAACGCGAGCACGAAGGCCAACAGTTCGCGCGAGCGAACCGCCGACGCGCGCTTCAGGGCGCGCTAGCGCCGCGTTGCGGTGGAGCCTAGCGTCGCTCCTGCTGCCACTCTTCTTCGCAGCATCTCCTGCCGCCGGGGCGTGGGGCGCCGAGGTGATCCACCGCGAGCAGTCGCTCTATCAGACCATCCTCGTCGTCCGCCGGGGCGATCTGCTGTGCCTGCAGTTCAGCACCCGGCAAGAACGGCGCAACCAATCCTGCCGCGACGAGACGGACCCGAGCCGCCTAGTGTTCGGCTACACCCGCATGATGCTGGCCGCATTGCTGCTGAACCCAGAGCCGGAACGCATCTTCATGGCTGGCCTCGGTGGCGGCTCGCTGGTGGTGGCGCTGACCGACCTGCTGCCCGAAGCCACCATCGACGTGGTGGAGATTGATCCCGCCGTGGTGGACGTCGCGCGCCGCTTCTTCGAATTTGAGCCGGGCTCGCGCACAAGGGTGATTGTTCGCGACGCCAGGGTGTTCGCCAAGCGGGCGCTCCGGGAGGGTGCCAGCTACGATCTCATCCTCCTCGACGCCTACGGTGGCGACTACATTCCGGAGCACCTGATGACCGCCGAGTTCTTGGAGGAAGTCGGGGAGCTTCTCGCGCCCGGTGGCGTGGTGGTGGCCAACACCTTCGCCCACAGCCAACTCTACGACCACGAGAGCGTCACCTACCGCCAGGTGTTCGGGCCTTTCTACAACCTCAAGCGCAACGACAGCGACAACCGCATTGTCCTCGCGATGAACGATTCGCTGCCGCCCAAGGAACTGCTCACGAGCAACGCCAACCGCTGGCGGGGCGCAATGCGGCCGCTCGGAGTCCCGGTTGCCTCCTATCCGAGAGCCCTGACGACCCGCATCGACTGGGACCGGGACAAGCGGGCCCTGACGGACCAGTACTCGCCGGCAAACCTGCTGCGGGAAAGGCCGCGGTGAGAGGTGGTCGTGGCGCCGCCATCCAGGCGGGCCGCAAGCCCCTCGCTGCACTTCCAGGTAAGTCGGACTTTGCCGCGCCGGCGGTGAAGCGCGACTTACCTGGTAGCCGTAGCTGCGAGCGAACGCGAGCACGAAGGCCAGCAGTTCGCGCCAGCGAACTGCCGACGCGCCCTACAGGGCGCGCTACCACCGCGCCTCCACCAGCAACCCCACCACCCGGTTCGAATAGCGCGGCATCGCACGGCCAGTCGTCAGGACGTTGCGAATCGTGTCCATCGCCACGCCATCGAACGCCCAATCGGCACTTCGGTAGCGTTCGCCGTAGTGGCGCAAGGCCAACGTGACTCGGTCGCTGTAGCGGTATCGAACCGTGATGTCGAGAGAAGATTGTTCGGAGACGAGAGCCGGGAAGATGGAGGCCGCCGCCGGCGTCTCGGCCAACGAACGGGTGGTCCGGTACACGCCTTCCCCGGAAGAGCGTACGTATGCGAAGGAAAGGTGCAGCCGGTCGTTTGCGAGCAGACTGGATTCGAGTGTGACGCCGTGGGCAGCCACGACGTCGCGGCTGGTGGACCACCAATCCGCCACACCAAACGCCCCGCTTCCCGCACTCGAAAAAGCGGCTCGCTGCCCGTCGTAGAAACCGGACAGAGTGGCCTTCATCCCGAACGCATAGCTGAAGTCCACGCCCCAGCCTCGGTCTTCGTCGTGGAGGCGGCCCAAGGCCGAGTCGGGGTAGTCGTTCCTGCGCCGGTCGGCATAGAGGCCGAGCGACAAGCCGGAAGCGCCCACGTCACCATGCAGCCGCGCCTTCCACCCGCGCTGCTCCCGTTCGGCTTGGTGGAACCGCCGCGTAAGCGGGTTGTTGGTGCCGCGCGCTTCGAATGCCGCTGCCCGACGCTCCCCTCGCGAGGCCTTGAGGGTCGCCCCCAAGCTGCGCCAGCGGGCAGCGGCTTCGAGCCAAAGCCCCGCCTCCTCGTTTCGAACCACCTCTGGCCGCGAACCCGACGAAACCTGTCGGCCGAGGGCAGCCTTCGATGCGCCCGCCGCCAGTCGCACGCCACGCGGCAGCCGATAGCGCAGGCGTAACTCCGTGCGGTGGCGGTCGAAGCCATGCGCGCGGTTGGTGCGCGCCGGCATCGCCACCAAGTCGCCGAGCACCGGTGTCCAGGTTCGAAGTGGCGTCCGGTTGTTTCGCTGCAATCGACGATGCGACACATCGAGTCGCAGTCGCCCGGTGACGCGGCTCACAGCCCGCACCGATCCCGCAAAGCCATGAATGTGGCCTTCGAGACTCGGCGCCGGAGGCGGGAATCCAGCAAGGGCATCCCCCGCGGCCCCGGAGACGAACGCCTCGTCCTGGTGCCCTCGCGACCACGACAGCCGGCTGTGGATGCTGGTGCGACCCAAGGTGGAACGTGCGGTCCACGACAGTGTGCGCAGCGCGTTGCTCGGTGCGAGGGATTTGCGGCCCATGGGCACGGGACCGGGATATGCACTCTCCCACGCCAGCGCCGGCGTGGTGTTGGCGAAGCGCGCTTCGCGCGCTTCGACGGCGAGCAGCCAGGGGCGCGCTCGAAAGCTGGCGCGCACGCCAAACGCTTCCGTCCGGTAATCCACGGGCTTGGGCAAGATTGCCGCTTGGTAGAGGAAGTCCGCCCCCGTTTCCTCCGTGCCACGCTTGGTCTCGCGCAGGTAGTCGGTGTGCAGTCGCCAACCCGGGCTCGGCTCAAAACGCCAAGCCGCGCCGACGCGACGCCGATGGGTAGCGAAGCGAAAGGACCGCGCCGAGTTCAGATCGGCCATGGCGGCGGTGTCGTAGGCCTTGGTCCAATCTGCCGGCAGCGACAGCGAGCCACCGTCGGCCCTGACATAGGGCGTGCGCCCATCGACCGCAACGTTGCGCGGCGTCTCCCGCCACTGCAACGTCGTCGTGCCGGCACTCGGATGGGCGAACAGCACACGAAGTTGCCGGGCATCCAGCCCCAGATCGGCACCTTCGACAGTCGCCATGCGACCATCCTCGCCGCTGTAGCGAACGTTGACGGCGACATCCGCATGATTGCCGTCGCGGTCCAGTCCGTTGTCCCGCCCGAACCGAGGCTCTGCCTCTGCCACCGCCAACACGCCGGCCGCGACGCTCCCTTCACGACGAAACGCGTCGTCGAACGGGCAAAGCCGACATCGCCATCGGTCCGTGCGTGCCTTGGTGTAGTCGGCCGTGAGTGGCTCCCCAGACGCCGCCACTCCCGACTCGGCCACAGCAAACAAAAGGGCTGCGACGCACCAGTTCCCAAGCGGGCACCGCCTCGCGTTCATCGCCGCAACCACGCACCCGATGGATGGTTCGAGCCATGCACCTCTGAATGGCAGTTCAGGCAAGCGTTGGCAAGCACGAACTCCGACGCCGCTCCCGGCGGCAGTTGATCCGCCATCTGCGCCAAGCTGCGGTGACCTGCCGACGAATGGCATTCCTGACAGAGCTGGGGTGCCCGCCGCGTGAGCAACGCCGGCTGGTTCGAGCCGTGCGGCACGTGGCATGTAAGGCAGTCCTCGGCGGCTGGAGGATGCTCCCAAAGGAATGGCCCCCGCTTCTCGGCATGGCAGGAAAGGCAGGCCTCGTTCACCCCGTCATGCCGGGCCAACGCCTCCCCTACCCCGCCGTGCGGGTCGTGGCAGTCTCGGCAGACGAGCTGTCCCTGCCGCAGCGGATGCGACGAGCGCTTCAGCGCGTCCGCGAGCACGCTGCCGTGGCAGGCACCACACATTTGCCCTTGCATGTCCGGCACTCGCACCGGGTCCGTGTTGGCATGAAGTCGGTGGCAGTCTGCACACGCAAGTTCAGCCTCCTCGTGGGCACTGCCCAGCCAATGGGCACGCTCGTAGGTCTCGTGGCAGGCAAGACAAAGCGCATTCTGCAACGCCGGCGTCGCATTGCCGCGCTGCCCGAAGTTCAGCATCGGCTCGCGGCGAGCGCCGTCCGGCAGCATCCGGCGGTCGTGCTCCCCGGCCGGCCCGTGGCACGACTCGCACTGCAAGCCGCCCGGCGGGGTCGCAGCATCCACCGCAAATGGCGACCCCGCAATGGCTGGGTGTCCGTGCACGGTGGCGAACAGTTCCAAGGTGGGAAACGGTTCCTCCTCGTCGTGACAGCCGAGGCAGCCATCCGCACCGCGACGGGAGTAGTCGCCATTCGCGAGCTTCTGCGCGAGTTCCTCATGAGCATGGGTCCGATCGGGCTGGCCGCTAGGCGTAACCGCTAGAAACGCCACGGCGGTCGCAAGAACGGCCCGCAGCGAAGCGCCATCGCTCAAGCGCAAACCCCACCGCGAACCCCATTTTTGGCGGCCTTGCCCAACGCGGCTATCCCGGTGAATGATGAACCCTCCACACCATCTGCTCACGCTTCGCGCACCACGCCACACAGTGTCAACAACACCGGACAGCCGCACAAGCGTAGCCGCACGACGGGCGTCGCTCTGCATTTGCATTGCACTCGCCGTCCCCGCCGCCGCCCAGTTGGATGGAGCCGACCTCGCGAGCGCCTGCGACGACTGCCACGGCACCGGCGGCCGCAGCGAGAAGCCCGACATCCCCTCCATTGCCGGCTTCTCGGAGTTCGCCATCATGGACCTGATGCAAACCTACCGCGACGGCCTGCGCGAAGGTCGGCGCACGGAGCGCGCCGACGGCACCGAGACCGACATGGTGGAAGTGAGTCGGGCCATCACCGACGAAGAGCTAGAAGCCGTGGCGCTGCACTACGCCGGCAAGACCTGGATGCCGCACGCCCAGCCCTTCGACTCCCGACGCGCCCAGCGCGGCGAGGCCGTGCACAGGGTCAAGTGCGCCAAATGCCACATCGAGGGCGGTAGCATCCCCGAAGCAGACCTCGCCATCCTCGCCGGCCAATGGCGCGATTACCTGACCTCCCAGTTCCAGGCCTTCGACGACAAAACTCGTCGCATGGTCCCCAAAATGGAAAGCAAGTACGAATCACTGTCGGACGCCGACAAGCAGGCGCTGGTCGAGTTCTACGTCAGCGCCGGCGGACAGCCATAGCCCGGACTATCGCCTCCGCAACCCCGAGCATGATCCCGTCGATCCCCAACGAGCCCCCCCTCCGAAAGGCGAGGACGCCTTTCGACTCCCCCGCGAGGGGGGAGTGATAGGAAAGCGCTCGCGAGCACCGCCTGGTCGAACGGCGAGTGGGAAGCGAACTGCCAGACCAGCCCTTAGCTGGCACCACAAGAGCCGTTGCCTTCGGACAACGCCTCCTGCCCCAGCCCAAGCCGACCTATCATCCTGTCGAGCTTCGCCGAGGGCGGCGAAGCTCGACAGCATGCCAGGAGCCAAGCATGAACTGGGATTTCCCTTATGCATCGCGCCGAGCGCCGGTTCTGGCGCGCAACGTCGTCGCCACTTCGCAACCGCTCGCCGCCCAAGCAGGGCTTGATGCCATGCGGCGAGGCGGCAATGCGGTCGACGCTGCGCTCGCCGCTGCCATCACGCTCACGGTGGTCGAACCGTCGATGAACGGGGTCGGCAGTGATGCCTTCGCCATCGTTTGGGACGGCGAAGCGATCAGCGGCATCAACGGCTCGGGGCGTTCGCCGGCGGGATGGACCCCGGAGCGCTTTGCCGGCCTTGGCGAAATGCCGATGCATGGATGGGACGCAGTGACGGTGCCCGGCTGCGTGAGTGTTTGGGTGGCGCTCTCGGACCGCTTCGGTCACTTGCCCTTCGCGGACCTGTTTGGAGCCGCGATTGGCTACGCCCGAGACGGCTTCCACGTCGGCCACAAGACCGCTGCGGGGTGGCGTCATGCCGCCGAGACGTTGGGCGAGTTTCCGGCCTTCCGCGAGCACTTCCTGCCAAGCGGGAAGGCACCGGCACCGGGCGAGAAGTTCCGCCGACGCGATCTGGCCGACACCCTGACGCGCATCGCCGAGACCAAGGGCAAGGCCCTCTACCGCGGCGAACTGGCCGCACGCATCGCCGCCGCTGCTACTCAGGGCGGCGGTGCGATGACCGAGGACGACCTCGCCGCACATCAATGCGACTGGGTAGATCCCATCGCCCAGCCATACCGCGACGTGGAACTGCTCGAAATCCCCCCCAATGGCCAGGGGCTGGCGGCGCAGATCGCCCTTGCCATTCTTGAACACCAGGGCACCGCCTCACTCGAGCCAGGCAGCGCGGATTGGACGCACCTGCAAGTCGAGGCCATGAAGATCGCCATCCGCGCCGCCTTCGACCACTTCGCTGATCCGCGGGCGATGAAGCTGCCGCCAGAAGCCTTGCTCGAACGCGACTCGATTCGTCGCGCTGCGGCGACCATCTCGCGCGCGACTGCCGCGCCCCTGCCGCCGGTCGCCCTGCCCGTGAGCCACGACACCGTGTATCTCACGGCCGCCGACGAAGAAGGCCGCATGATCTCCATGATCCAGTCGAACTACATGGGCTTCGGTTCCGGCATCGTCATCCCGGGCACTGGCATTGCCATGCAGAACCGGGGCGCTGGTTTCACGTTGCAGCCGGGGCACCCGAACGAGGTTGGCCCGAACAAGCGCCCCTTCCACACCATCATCCCGGGCTTCGTCACCAGGGCCGGCGTTCCCGCCATGAGCTTCGGCGTGATGGGCGGCCACATGCAGCACCAAGGCCACGTGCAGATGGTCACCCGCATCTTCGACCACCACGAAAACCCGCAGGCCGCCTCCGACGCCCCCCGCTGGCACGTCACCCCGGACTTCCAGCTCGCCTTGGAGGCCGGCTTCCCCGAATCCGTCGCCCAAGACCTCGCCAATCGAGGCCACAGCGTCGGCATCGTCGAAGCGGAAGGGGTGTTCGGCGGTGCCCAACTCATCTACCGCATGGAAGACGGCGGCTACTGCGCGGCCTCGGATCACCGCAAGGAAGGTGCTGCCGTCGGCTTCTAGGCCAAAGGTAGGTGGGGCTTGGCGGCGTTACCCGTACGCGTTCATAGGGGCGCCCCTCGTGGTCGCCTGTGTTCGTATGATGTACGGCCTCGGCTTGGCCAACACGGGCGACCACAAGGAGTCGCCCCCACCGTGCGAGCCGCCTCATTGGGTGCGAACGGCACCATCGGGAAGGGGACAAACTGCATGACCGAGACGACTGCTGCTCGGCCCTTGTCGCTGGCGGGAACGCCGGCGGCGAAGCCGCTCGGTTACTACAGTTGGACCATGGGACAGTGCTCGCGGGATCCGCTTTACATAATGGTCATCATCTACATTTTCTTCCCGTATTTCAGCAATGTGGTGGTGGGCGACCCGGTGCGGGGGCAGACGCTCATCGGTTATCTGAACGCCAGCGCCGGATTCGCAATGGCGCTGACGATTCCCTTCATGGGCGCCATTGCCGACAAGATCGGCCGCCGCAAGCCGTGGATCGCCGCAAGCCACGTGATCCTCGCCGTGGTGGCCATCCTGATCTGGTGGATTCTGCCGGGGGGCGCTGGCCTCGGCGTGGGCGTCGGCTTCGCCTTGCTGCTGGTGCTGCTGATCGCCTTCGGCTATTCAGAGGTGTTTCACAACGCGATGCTGCCAAGCGTGACGCCGGCGGACAAGGCAGGACTGGTGTCGGGGCTTGCGTTTTCCGCTGGCAACATGTCGGCGATTTTCCTGCTCATTTTCGTGCTGTTTGCGTTCGCCCTGCCGGGCACGCAGCCTTGGCCCTTCCTGCCGGAGGCGCCGCTCTTTGGCATCGACAAGGCGGCACACGAGCACGACCGCATCGTCGGCCCAATCGGCGGCATTTGGCTGGCCGTCGCAACCCTGCCCTTGCTGATCTTCACGCCGGACGGCGTGCGCTCGCCAGAGAGCATTCTCAACAACGTGCGCCGCGGCATCCGGGAAGTGGTGCACACCGTCCGGCGCCTCGACCACTACGCCAACATCGCCGTGTATCTGGTGGCGCGCATGTTCTTCAACGACGGTATGGCTGGGGTCCTCGTCTTCAACGGCGTGTACGCGTCCGGCATCTTCGGCTGGGACACCACGACGATGCTCATCCTGGGCCTGTGTACCTCCGGCTCGGCGATGGTCGGCGCCTGGCTGGGCGGCCTGCTCGATGACCGGCTCGGCTCCATCCGCACCCTCAAGGTCTCCATCGCCATGACCACGCTAATCCTTCTGGCGCTGGTTTCGATGGGGCCGGGCGTGGTGCTGTTCGCCGTGGATGTCGGCATGGAGCCGCTCTGGTCCGTGCCCTACTTCCATACGCCCGCCGAGCTCATCTATTTCCTTACCTTCCAGGTCTTTGCCCTGTTCTTCGTGACGGCGCTGTCGGCATCGCGCACGCTCATGGCCAAGCTCTCGCCGCCGCAGATGGCAACGCAGTTCTTTGGTCTCTACAGCCTGAGCGGCACCGTGACGGCGTTCCTCGCCCCGCTGATGGTGGCCACCACCACGGCGTGGTTCAGCTCCCAGCGCGCCGGCTTCGCCTCCCTCATCATCCTCATGCTCATCGGCGCCGCGATGCTGTTCTGGGTGCGAGAAGAACAGGCGACTCCGGCACCGGCCCGCTAGCGCGCCGCCCTCCAAGCGGCGAGGGCGTATGATGGGCAGACCACGAGGAAGCGAGGCCAAGCAATGCCCATCACCGTCACGCCCACCGACGCGACCCTTGGCGCTGTGGTCACCGATGTGGACCTCGCGCAACTGGACGATGCCACTTGGGAGGAGATCCACGCCGCCTTCCTCACCTACGGCGTCCTCATCTTCCCGGGCCAGAACCTCACCGAAGAGGCGCAAGGGGCATTCGCGCTTCGCTTCGGCAACATCGAAAAGCTGACCCCCAAGCAGGACAAACCCACCCTCCAGTTCTCAAACCAAAAGCCCGACGGCACGACAGCGCAGCCGAGCGACCCCGGCTACCCGCTCATGCGAGGCAACGAGGGCTGGCATACGGACAGCACCTACATGCCGCTGGCCGCCAAGGCAGCCATGTTGATGGCACTCGTGGTGCCGCCGGAGGGGGGCGAGACGGAATTCGCCGACATGCGCGCAGCCTACGACGCCCTCTCGCCACAAATGCAGGAGAAACTCGAAGGGCTGTCGGCGCACCATTCGCTGTACCACTCCCAGTCGAAAGCCGGCTACACCCACAAGACCGACCACCTCTACGGCTTCCACGACAAGGGTGCGCCGCGGCGTCCCGTCATCAAGACCCACCCAGAGACCGGCCGCAAGTCGATCTACACGGGCCGCCACGCATACGGGATTGTCGGTATGGCGCCGGAGGAATCCGAGGCACTGCTCGACGCCCTCATGGAGGATGCCTGCCAGCCGCCCCGAACCTATCGCCATTCGTGGCAGGTCGGCGACCTCGTGGTCTGGGACAACCGCTGCCTAATGCACCGAGCACGGCCCTACGACACGAGCCACCCGCGGGTTCTGCGCGCCTCGAGGATTGCCGGAGAGCCGGAAACGGAGTTGGCACCGACGTACCCGGACCCACGCGCCGAGGCATATCACCCCACCACGAGCAACGAATCGGCGCTCGCGACTGCGTAACGAGGTCTGACCCGGGTGACGCACGCGTCACCCGGCGAGTCGCGCCCTACCTTGCGAATCGGGAGAGCATTCCGCCCTCCTCCGCGGGGCACGCTGCTAAAGCAGTTCCTCCACCTTCTCCGAAGGCCGGGCGATGACGGCCTTCTCGCCGCGCACGATTATGGGGCGTTGCATCAGCTTTGGATGCTCTTGCAGCAGGCCCACCACTGCGTCTCGGGTGGTGTAGTCAGCGGCGTTCAGGCCCAGCGCCTTGAAGTTGCGGTCGTTGCGGACGAACTTGGCCGGCGGCTCGCCGACAAGGTCGATGAGACGCGCCATCGTGGCCGCATCAATGGGGGTCTTGAGGTATTGAACGACATCGAACTCGACGTCGCGCTCGCGCAGGATGTCCAGCGCGCCGCGTGATTTGCCTCACCCCGGGTTGTGATAGACGACGATGCGATCCATGTCTTTCCCTCGAGCAAGTGGCGTCGGATGGGAGTATAGGCGGAAGGCAAGAATCAGGGAGTCTCCGCCGACTCCTTCTCCGGCAAGGCCAGGTCCTGGCGCGTGATGCCCATGGTTAGGAGCACATTGGCGGCGACGTAAATCGACGAGTACGTGCCCACCATCACCCCGATGGTCAGCGCAGTGGCGAAGCCAGTAATCTGCTCCCCGCCGGCAATGAGCAGGGCAAGCAAAACCAGCAGCGTGGTCAGCGACGTCACCAACGTCCGCCCCAGCATCTGGTTCAGCGAGCGGTTGATGATCTCCACCGGCGTCCCCCGCCGCACCGAGCGGAAGTTCTCCCGGATGCGGTCCGAAACGACGATGGTGTCGTTGAGCGAGTAACCGATCACCGCCAGCAAGGCGGCGAGTTCGGCAAGGCCAAAGGTCCAGCGGAACACCGCGAAGGCGCCCACCACGATCAGCACGTCGTGCGCCAGCGCCACCACCGCGCCCACCGCGAACTTCCCCGTGAAGCGGAACATGATGTAGAGCATCACCGCGGCGAGCGCCACCAACAGCGCCATGCCCCCTTTCTCGGTGAGTTCCTCGCCTACCGCTGGCCCAACAAACTCCGAACGTCTGAGGTCCACGCCCGGAAAGGCCCGGGCCAGGGCTGCCGCCACCTCGGTGCCAAGATCGGACTGATCCACTCCCGTCACGGGCGGCATTCGCACCAGAAGCTCGGTCTCGGAGCCGTAGTTCTGCACGACGCCCCCGGTGAGCCCGGCATCGTCGAGCACCGACCGCACCGTCACCGGCTCAACGGGAGTCGCGAAACCCACCTCTACCAAGGCACCGCCGGTGAAGTCGAGGCCGCGATTGATGCCGCCAATCGCCAGCGCCACGATCGTGACGATCACGAGCAGGGCGGATGCCACCGCCGCCATCTTCCGGCGCCCCATGAAATCGATGGTCGGCAGTTCGAACGCCATCAGATCAACACCCTGGTGAGCTTGCGGCGGCCATAGATCAGGTGCACCAGGACGCGCGAGCCGAAGATGGCCGTGAACATCGACGTGACGATGCCGATGGAGAGCGTCACCGCGAAGCCCGCCACCGGCCCGCTGCCGATGGCGTAGAGAATGAGCGCCACGAACAGCGTCGTGACGTTGGCGTCCAGGATGGTGAGGAACGCTCGGTCGTAGCCGGCCTGGATCGCCACCGCCGGCGGCGAGCGCTTCAGCTCTTCGCGGATGCGGGAGAAGATCAGCACGTTGGCATCCACCGCCATGCCCACCGTGAGCACGATGCCGGCGATGCCCGGCAGCGTCAGCGTCGCATTCAAGAGCGACATCACCGCCACCAAGATGACCAGATTGAGCGTCAGCGCCACGTTGGCGACAAGACCGAACACCTTGTAGTACACGGCCATGAAGATCAGCACCATCACGAAGCCGACCGACACCGCCAGCATCCCGCGCTCGATGTTCTCATCGCCCAGCGAAGCGCCGACGGTTCGTTCCTCGACAAAGTACATGGGCGCAGCCAAAGCGCCGGCGCGCAGCAACAGCGCCAGTTCCTGCGCTTCCGCAAGCCCTAAGCCGGTGACCCGGAAGTTGTAGGCAAGTGGCGATTGAATCGTCGCGACGCTGATGACGCGGCGTTCCTGTCTCGTACTGCGGCGCTCTACCCGCTCGCCGTCCACCACCTCGGTGACCACCACCGGCTTTTGTTCGATGAAGATGGTGGCCATGCGATGGCCGACGTTAGGCGACGTGGCCTCGTGCATCTGCTCGCCGCCGCGACTGTCGAGGGAGATGTTCACTTGCGGCAGGCCGGTTTCCGAGTCCCGAGACTGCACGGCGTTGGTCACGCTGTCGCCGGTGACGATGATGTCGCGCTGCAAGGTCACCGGGCGACCATCTTCATCGATCCAGTCCTCAACCTCCGAAGGCCGATCCTCGGGCAAGGAAACCAATCGAAACTCGAGGTTCGCGAACTTGTCGAGGATGCGCTTGGCGCGGGCGCTGTCCTGCACGCCAGGCAGGTCGATGACGATTCGGGAACCGCCAAGCCGCTGCACCAATGGCTCGGAAACCCCGAGCTGGTTCACGCGATTGCGCAGCCCCGTCAGGTTCTGCTCGATAGCGGTGGATTCGATCTCATCGAGCTTGGAATCCTGCACGGTCACCGTGAGGCCGGGGAATCCATCCACCGTGGCCTCGTCGATCACATAGTCCGGCTCCCGGAACTCCTCCTCGAGCACCTCAATGGCGCGTTCCCGCGAGCTCGGCGTGGAGAAGCCAAGCTGGATGGCGTTGACATCCCCCGTCATCACCGCATCGTCCGGGCTGCGATAGCGCAGGCGCTCTTCCCGCAACACGTCCTTGGCCTTCTGCAGCTCGTCTCCTAGCCTTTTGGCCAGTGCTTCCACCATGTCCACCTGCAGCACGAAATGGATGCCGCCGGCAAGGTCTAGGCCTTTCGCCATGGGCTTGCCGCCGATGTTGGCCAGCCATTGCGGCGTGGTTGAGGCCAGGCTCAGGGCGATGATGTAACGCCGTTCCTCGCCGGCGGGATTCAAGGCCGCGTCTAGCAGGGCACTGGCGCGAAGCTGGGCCTCGTTGCTTTCGAGCCGCAGCAGCGCTCCCGGTCGTCCGGCGCGCTCGACCATCTCCGATCCCTTGACAGCGATGCCGGCGACCTCAAGCCGCGTCTCGGCGTCACCGAGAAACGCCTCGTCCACCTGCACGGCGGCATTGTCGGCGCTGACCTGCAGCGCGTAGTCCGGCGGATACAGATTCGGCAGCGCGTATAGGCACGCGATCACCACCACGAGCGCGAACGCAACGTAGCGCCATGCAGCGACTTCGTTCGGCGCCCGCTGACGGACGGCCGTGCCGAACAGGTTCTGCCCGGCGACCGGGTTACTTCTCATCCAGCGTCTTGAGTGTGCCCTTGGGCAGGGTTGCGCCGACGGAGCTCTTCTGCACGCGAATCTCGACGTTGGGCGCGATCCGCACCTTGACGAAGTCGTCGTCGACGTTGGTGACGAGGCCGGCGACGCCGCCGGCCGTGACCACTTCGTCGCCCTTGTCGAGGCTCGCCACCAGCGCCTGATGCTCCTTGCGCCGCTTGCTCTGCGGGCGGATCAGCAGGAAGTAGAAGATGGCGATGAAGCCGCCCAGGAAGAGGAATTGAATCCAGCCGCCACCGGCACCGCCGGCGTCGGCGGCGTGCGCCGCCGGCTCGATGAGTTCATGCAAATTCATTCAGCTCCGCCACGCGGCGGCAAGGGTGGGAACAAGGCGCGAGAGCGTACCCGCTTCGATGGCGGCGCGCAATTCGGCCATGAGGGAATGGTAGAAGTGGAGGTTGTGGATGGTCATCAACATGCCGCCGAGCATTTCATTGGCGCGATCGAGGTGGTGCAGGTAGGCGCGGGAGAAATTCTGGCAGGTGTAGCAAGAGCATTCAGGGTCGAGCGGCGCCGGGTCCGTGCGATGCACGGCGTTGCGGATGCGCACGACGCCGGTGGAGGTGAAGAGGTGGCCGTTGCGCGCGTTGCGGGTGGGCAAGACGCAGTCGAACATGTCGATGCCTTGCGACACGCCGTACATGAGGTCTTCCGGGGTGCCGACTCCCATGAGGTAGCGCGGGTGACCCTCAGGCATGTGCGGCGCGATGCCGGCGAGCACGGCGTTCATTTCCTCCTTCGATTCGCCTACGGAGAGACCGCCGATGGCATAGCCGTCGAAGCCCATCTCGGTGAGGCGGTCGAGGCTTTCGCGGCGCAAGCTCGCGTGCATCCCGCCTTGGACGATGCCGAACAGGAGACTTGGGCTCTCGCCATGCGCCTCGCGGCCACGTTCGGCCCAACGCATGGAAAGCTCCATCGAGGCGCGGGCCTCGTCTTCCGTCGCGGGATACGGCGTGCATTCGTCGAACGACATGACCACATCCGAGCCCAGGTTGCGCTGCGCCCCAATGCTCCGCCCCGGCGTCAACAGGATGCGGTCGCCATTGATGGGCGAGCGAAACTCGACCCCCTCCTCCGTGACCTTCCGCATCTCCCGCAAGCTGAACACCTGAAAGCCGCCGGAGTCGGTGAGGATGGGCCCTTCCCATCCCATGAACTCGTGCAATCCGCCTAACGCCGCCACCTCGGCATCCCCAGGCCGCAACAACAGGTGAAAGGTGTTGCCGAGCAAGATCTGCGTGCCAACGTCGTGCAGAGAAGCCGGCGTCATCCCCTTCACGGACCCATACGTCCCGCACGGCATGAACACCGGCGTCTCAACGGTGCCGTGCGGCGTCGTGAGACGCCCGCGCCGCGCAGCGCCGTCCGTGGCAAGCAACTCGAACATGGATTGCAAGTGTCGCGGCGCCCCCGCAACGACGCAAGGCCACCGCCCCAAGGAGCGGGATCGTCCCCGCCCGTCTCGAACGCCCCGATCGATTCCCCGGGGACGGGACAAGTCCTTCCCTCAATCTCCTCCACGGGTGCAGAACATGGCGTCGCCATAGCTGAAGAATCGATAGCGCTCGGCGACCGCCTCCGCATAGGCCCGTCGCACCGGTTCTCTACCGGCGAAAGCCGACACCAGCATCAGCAGCGTCGACTCCGGCAGGTGGAAGTTCGTAATGAGCGCATCGACCACGCGAAACCGAAACCCCGGCGTGATGAACAGCCGAGTCTCGCCCGAGTCCGCCCCGCTCGCCGCGGCGGCTTCCAGCGTTCGGACGACCGTGGTGCCAACGGCAACGACTCGTCCCTCGCAAGCGTCAAGCCGTTCCCGCGTCGCCGCCGGAATCTGGTAGCGCTCCGCGTGCATTCGATGCTCCGACACGTGCTCCGCCCGCATCGGCTGAAACGTGCCAGCACCGACGTGCAGCGTCACTGCCGCCACGTCCACACCCCTATCCCGAACCGCGCCAAGCACGCTTTCGTCAAAATGCAAACCCGCCGTCGGCGCAGCTACCGCACCAGCGTGCCGGGCAAACACCGTCTGATAGCGTTCTGCGTCCCCGTCGTCGTCCGCACGCTCGATATAGGGCGGAAGCGGCACGTGGCCATGACGTTTTAGAACCGCCGCCACGCCCTCGGGAAACTCCAGCACGTAGAACTCGCCCCTACGCTCCAGCACACGGAGCGAGACGTCCGCCACCTGCACGCGCCGGCCCGGCTTCAGCGGCTTGCTGGACCGAACCTGGCACAGCGCCCGCCGATCATTCTCGATGCGCTCAACGAGCATCTCGGCGCGGCCGCCGCTGTCCTTCACGCCGTGCAGCCGCGCCTTGATGACCCGAGTGTCGTTCACCACCAAGAGATCGCCTGGCGCAAGCAACTCGGGCAAGTCCACAAACCGGCGATGCGCGAGACCCGCCGCGCCAAGCACCAGCAAGCGGCTCGCCGAGCGCCGCTCGCCGGGCCTCTGGGCGATCAGCTCCGGCGGCAGGTCGAAGGCAAAGTCGGAACGCCGCCAGTCACGCGAGGCCACAGCGCCCGGTCAGCCGCCCTGGCGGCGTACACCTTCGCCGGCGCCGCCAACCGCATTCACCGTGGGGTCGCCTCGATAGGTCACCGTGCCGCTGCCGTTGATCTGCACATCGAGGCGCTGCTCCACCCAAACCAGCGCCTGCCCTGAACCCACAATCTCGACTTTCGCAGCGCCCGTCGTCCTGAGGCCCGTGGAGCGGTGCAGGCCGGAGCCGCCAATGTCCACGTTCAGGTCTCCGGTGGTGCCGGTTGCCGTAACCCGTCCCGAACCATCGATCTGGCTGACGAGCCGCGACGCACTCACGTCATCGAGCGTAACCTGCCCAGACCCCTCCACATCCGCCACCACGGTGGGCGCTTGCGCCGAAGCCACCCGAATCTCGCCCGAGCCGTAGACGATGAGCATCAGGCCGTCCGCGACCGGCACATCCTGCACCGCCGCCCGACCGCTCCCGGATACGCGCAACACCTTGATTTCCGGTAGCGAAACCATGAACTCGATGGGATAGGTAGCGCGCACCCCCTCACCCCAGTCGGTGTCCCGCCGCAGCACGAGCGTGTCGCCATCCACCTCGACGACCACGGATGGCATCACGTTGTCCTCTGCCGACACCGTCACGCCAAAAGCGCCGGGCGTGACGGAGAGTTCCCCGTCCCCCACAAGGCTGATGCTGGTGAAACCGGTGACGTCGTGCGAAACCACCGTCACCTCGCCGGAGCCACGCTCGGTGTAGCACGCCCCCAGCGAGACGACGCAAGCCGCCGCTAGAAACGCCGCGAACTGCCTGCGCAAGAGCCGTCTCTCCCCGAAAGCGAAGAATCTTACTCCGGACCGCTTGCCCAACGACCGAACTCCTTGACTACCAGCCCCCCAACCCCACAATTGGCGTCGACGCCTAGAACCCAAGCCTGGGTGGCGAAATTGGTAGACGCGCCAGACTCAAAATCTGGTATGGGCAACCATGTGAGAGTTCGAGTCTCTCCCCAGGCACCACAGATCGAACTGCGCGCCGCGCAATGTGAATCGGGTTTCCGACGGTCGAAAGCGAAAGTCAGCCCCCTGTCTCCGCTGCCTCCTCGCGCGGCAGGTCCTTCCGCGTCGAGTGCATGATGACGATGCGGCGTTCGCGGAAGCGCCACTCGCCCTTGCGCTTTTCGAGCACGTCACAGTAGATGCCGCGAAGGAAGATGGGGCTGCCGAGCTTGCGCGAGTGGCCGTCGGCGTCGTAGTAGGTTTCGGCCGTCGCGCGGCTGCCTTCGATCCGAATGGCCGGGGCATAGATGAGATGCCTGAGGTCCACAACCGGGTCTCGCATCTTCTCGATCCATCGCTCCTGGCCCCTGCGAATGCCCTCTGCGCCATCATTGCGCGAGCGTTCGCCGAACCAGAGGGTCGCGTCGTCCCAGAAGAGGGAGACCAAGTCGTCCGCCGTGCCCGTGTCGGCCACGAAGCAGTAGCGGGCGATGAGGTTGTGGATTTCGAGGTAGTCGTCCATTGACTTGCCGTGGCGCCCGCTACTCCAATGGAGCGTGGAAGTAGAAGCAAAGCCCGTCCGGCGCCACCACGAAGAAGACCTGATACTTGCCGTCGTCGCGTTCGTCGACCCGCCAGTTCCCGACCGAGACCCCTTTGGCCTCCAGTTCGTCCCGCGCCTCGGCAATGCCGTCAACCAGAATGGCCGCACCATCCTGACTCGCATCGCCACCGTTGACGGCAAACCCAATCCGCGTGCCGTCTCGTTCCATGATCACCGTGGGAACGGGATCCTGCCGGCGTTCCACTTCACGCAATCCGAATTTCTCGCCATACCACTCGGCCGCACGGTCAATGTCCTCGACCGGCAACGCCAGCACATCCTCCTGAAACGGATACGCCGCCTTGTACAGGGCACTTTGGGTCACCTTCGTCTCCACCACCTAGGCGCTCGAACCATACCGCACGGGCCCAACAGACGATCAGGGGCGATCGCGCCGCTGGGTCGCGCCGGATCTGGGCACTCGTCCTCGTTCATGGCTTGATCAGACCGATCACAAACTCCTGATGCATCCGCTCCTCAATGCGTGACGCTCGGGTCTTGCCCCAGCGAGCCGGCATCATGCGCTTGTCGCGGTCCAGCTCGCGCGTGCCAATGCCGGCAAGGTCGAGACCGGTCGCGACGCCGAGGGACGCGAGGCCCTTGTGGGTCTCAACGTCAATACCCCGCAGCCTCGAAGTGCCGACGACCACAACGGCAGCCTTGCCAGGTTTCAGCACGCGGGTGACTTCAGCAAGCACGGAACCCATTTCCGAGAAGTAGCGCCGCAACACCTGCGCCTTGCGCTCGTCCACGACGGCAAGTCTCTCGAGTGACCGTTCGCACTGCCTAGGCAACTGCGCGGTAGAGGCAGCGTCAATCGGCCGGCTGACGGCATCGTGACCCAGATAATGCTTGCGGATCTTCGTGAGTTCGCCGATGGGCCAGCCAAGCCACACGAGCGAGAATTTGTGGGCGCGCATGTAGTCGATGGCGTTGTTGGCGTAGGGCGGGCTGGTCACCACCAGGTCCACGCTCGCATCGGGAAGACCTGTCGCCTCGGCCGGGGCATCGCGTACTTCATGGCGGCCCGTTGGTGTCACATCGAATCGCTGGTTGTTCCGCAGCCGCCTCTCGAACTCCGCAAAGGCGGATCGAGGCGGCTTGTCACACACTCGGTGGGGGCGGGTGTGGGCGAGGTCGCGGGCCAACGAAACGCCGCCCGACTTGGCGATGATTGTCGAGGAGAAAACGACCTGCAAGTAGCGCCGAGCAACGTCGTCTGCCAGCGCTTCCACCTCCACCAGAAGCGCCAGCAACTCTCGCTGCACCGATTCCGAGAACCAGTAGTTCAGGAACTCTCGCGTCTTCGCGTCGAAGCGGCAGTCGCGCTCTGCCGCCAGCGCGCCGCTGTCAACGGCATGCCGCACCTTGGCTCGTTCGAGAATCTCCATGCCCACCGCCATTGCGAGGTCGGCGGGCAGGGGCGCCAGCTTTGCCCCAGCGATCAGCCGAGCCAATGGGTCGATGTCGCAGCCGATGGCATTGCGGCCGAGTCTTGCCGCTTCCACCAGCGTCGTTCCGGAACCCAACATTGGATCGAGCACGGTGTCGCCGCCATCGGTGAGCTCCTCGATGAAAAGCCCCGGCAACTGCGGCGGGAACTTGGCGGGGAACGGGTGCCAGCCGTGCGATCCCTGATTGGTGTTTGTGCCGTGGAAGCCGAGGTCTGCGTCAAGCAGCATCCTGAGCTTGCCCCGACTCGACGGCGGGATGTCCATCGTCGCTTGGACCGTGCTCATGCCCCGCTCGCCCTAGCGGCGGCGGGACGCCGGCGCGAGCGCCGCACGGCATCCACTATGCGCTCGCCGAACAACACCGCGAGCAGCGTGCCGTAGATCACGGCGTCGAGATAGCTCACTTTGGAAAGCCACAGCAGGTGGATCCATGCGGCGAGGGCGGCTGGATACACGAGACGGTGGAGTTGGCGCCAGCGGCGGCCCAGGCGGCGTTGCCAGCCGCGGGTGGAGGTGATGGCGAGAGGGATCAACATCAGCACGGCAGCGAGGCCCATCGTGATGTAGGGGCGCTTGATGAAGTCTCCGAGGATCGTGTCGAGGTGGAAGCCGGCCAAGAGGCCAAGGTATGCGGTGAAGTGCAGCACGACATAGGCAAAGGCCCAAAGCCCGGCCATGCGGCGGAACTGGATCAGGCGCGGCTTGCGAGCAACGCGGGCGACGCTGGAGATGAGCAGGGTCACAAGGAGGGTTCTGAGACCCCACGTTCCGAGCTCGTGTACCACTGCCTCGCCGGGCTCGGCGCCAAGGGCGCTGCCCGGGGCGGCGACCTCGCGGGCGATGTTGCTTGCCAGCCACGCGAGCGGCAGCGCGAGCAACGCAAAGACTGTGACTTTCGCTAAGAAGCGCGGCAAGGGCCTGCGTCCGATGGGTTCGTGCTGGTGAGAGCGCGCTGCTTTTCAATAAAGCAAGCGCAGGTCCATCCCGGAGTACAGGCTCGCGACCTCGTCGTAGCCGTTGAACATGCGCGTGTCGATGCGGTTGGGGGAGAACAGCGAACTCGGCAGGCGGCGCTCCGTCGCCTGGCTCCAGCGGGGGTGGTCCACCATGGGGTTGACGTTGGCATAGAAGCCGTATTCGTGCGGCGCGGAGACGTTCCACGTCGTTCTCGGTTCGCGCTCGGTCAGGCGGATGGAGACGATGGATTTGATGCTCTTGAAGCCGTATTTCCACGGCACAACGATGCGCAAGGGGGCACCGTTCTGGTTCGGCAGCAGCTTGCCGTACATGCCGACGGCGAAGATGGCAAGGGGATGGTAGGCCTCGTCGAGTCTGAGGCCCTCGACGTAGGGGAAGTCGATGCTGGTGAAGAAGCCGCGCTGGCCGCGCATCTCGTCGGGGCGATAGAGGGTCTGGAACTCGACGTACTTGGCGTTGGCGGTGGGCTCGAAGCGCTCGATCAGCTTCTTCATCGGGAAGCCGATCCACGGAATGACCATCGACCAGGCCTCGACGCAGCGCAACCGATAGATGCGCTCCTCAAGGTCGATGCCGGCGAGGAGATCCTCGATGCCGACCTTGCCGGGCCTCGCCACCTCTCCGGAAACCTCGACGGTCCAAGGGTCGATGCTCATCTCGTGGGCGTGGCTGACGGGGTCGTCCTTGTCCGTGCCGAACTCGTAGAAGTTGTTGTATTCGGTGGCGAGGCGCTCGGGCGTTGTCTCCTCGCCTATGGCGGCCGCCGGAGCGAGCTCCCGCCCTTCGAGCCAGGAGCTCGGCAGCGCCAACGCAGAGCCCGCGGCAATGCCGGCACCGCCGGCAAGCGCTTGCGCCATGAACCGGCGACGCGAGCGATACACGGTTTCCGGCGTGATTTCGGAAGGACGCACGTCTCGGGGCGCCGGCGCCTTAATCAACATTCCTTGTCTCCTCCGTTGCCTGGGCCCGGTCCGACTCGTCCGGTTCCTCCGTCTCGGCCAGTGTTTCGAGCCCTCGACTGCGGCGCCACAGATGCACCGCGGGGCCCGAAAGCGCATATCCGGTGAAGCACAGCAGCAGCATCGACGGTGGATCGATGAGCAGCAGGCCAAAGACGAGCACCACCGCCACCAGCGTCACGAACGGCACGCGTCCCTTCACGTGCAGGTGCTTGGGCGAATAGTAGGTGAAGCCTGACACCATCAGAAGGCCTGCGCCGGCGACGATGGCCGCCATCGCGAGGGCGGCAAACAACGTCGCCGGGCCATCCAGCGCCTGGCTCCACAGCCAAACCGTGCTGGCGACGATGGCGGCCGCGGCGGGGCTCGCGAGCCCCGTGAAGGAATAGTTGTCGCCGCTCGTGTTGAACCGGGCCAGCCGCAGCGCGGCGCAAGCCATGTAGATGAACGTGACGACCCAACCCACCTGACCAAGCTGCGACAGTGCCCAGGAGAACGCCACCAAGGCCGGCGCCACCCCGAAGGCAACCATGTCCGAGAGGCTGTCGTATTGCGCGCCGAACTCGCTCTCGGAGCCGGTCCAGCGTGCGACTCGGCCATCCAGGACATCGAGGCACAAGGCGCCGAACACGGCCAGTGCCGCCGCCACAAAGTGGCCGTTCATGGCGGCGACGATGGCGTAGAAGCCGAAGAACAGGGCACCGGTGGTGATTAGATTGGGCAGGAGATAGACGCCGCGCCGACGCGGGCCGTCGCGTTCGCTTTCGCCGTGCCCGGCGCGAAGCTGCGTCCACCGATGGCGCATCCGACCTCGCCCGGAGGACGTTTGCCACCGGCTTCGCCGCCTTTCGTTCTGCATGGTCATCGACGCACCTGCACTCCAGTCAGTGCCTCGCCTTCATTCATCGAAGTTTGCGCCCAAAGCGGCTTGGGCGGAAGCGTTTTTCGACGCGAGGGAGCCTTCGTCAAGGGTGAGCCGGCCGTCCCCATCTGCCCATGAATAGCTGCCACGGCACGGCAAGATGGCAGCGCAAGGCTCGCCGTGTTGGAATAGGCAGCTTCAACAAGCGCCCCAGAGGGATTCGCGATGACCATGCGGGAGGCCGAGACGGCGCTTCGCGCCTGCTTGCCGCGCAACGGCCTGGTCACCGATGCTGCGGCAGTGCGACCATTCGAGACCGATGGTCTCACTGCCATCCGGCAGAAGCCTTGGGCCGTGGCGCTGCCCGACAACGTCGGTCAAGTGCGCGCCGTGCTGGCGGCCTGTCGCGAGCACGACGTTCCGGTCGTCACCCGAGGCGCCGGCACCGGGCTCTCCGGCGGCGCCCGGCCGCTGGCAGAGGGATTGCTCCTCGTGCTCTCGAAGCTGCGCTCCATTCGGGAGATCGACCTCGAGGCGTGCACAGCCACCGTGGAGCCCGGCGTCACCAACCTCTCCATCAGCCAAGCGGTGGCGCGGCATGGCCTTTTCTACGCTCCGGACCCGTCGTCGCAGATTGCCTGCAGCATCGGCGGCAACGTGGCCGAGAACTCCGGTGGCGTGCATTGCCTGAAGTACGGGCTGACAGTCCACAACGTCCTCGGCGTCCGCGTGCAGACCTACGAGGGCGACGAACTCGTGCTCGGCGGCAAGGCGCTCGACGCACCTGGCTACGACCTGCTTGCGGCAATGGTGGGTTCGGAGGGCATGCTGGGTGTGGTGACGGAGGTTACGGTCAAGCTGCTTCCGTTGCCGCGCGCCAAGCGGGTATTGCTGGCGGCGTTCGACGATGTGGAGACCGCCGGCGACGCGGTGGGCGCGATCATCGCCGCGGGCATCCTGCCGGCGGGGCTGGAGATGATGGATCGGCTCGCCATCAACGCCGCCGAGGATTTCGTCGAGGCCGGCTATCCCCGCGACGCCGCTGCCATCCTGCTGTGCGAAGTGGACGGCACGGAGCAGGAGGTAGAGACCGATGTCGCGCGCGTGCGCGGCGTGCTTGAGGCTCGTGGCGCCAGCGTGATGCTCGCGGAGACCGAGGAGGAGCAGGCCAAGCTCTGGCAAGGCCGCAAGGCCGCGTTCCCTGCCGCTGGCCGGCTGGCGCCGGACTACTACTGCATGGATGGCACCATCCCCCGGAGCGAACTCGGGGGCGTTTTGCGTCGCATTGGCGAGATGTCCGACGCCTGCGGCCTTGCCGTGGCCAACGTCTTCCATGCCGGCGACGGCAACCTGCATCCCCTGATCCTCTACGATGCCAGCGTGCCGGGGCAGCTCGAACAGGCGGAGAAGCTGGGCGGGCAGATTCTGTCGCTTTGCGTGCAAGTGGGTGGCACCGTCACCGGCGAGCACGGCGTCGGCGTTGAGAAACTCGACACCATGTGCGAGCAATTCGGCGCGCCTGAGCTGGCCCAGTTCCATCGTCTCAAGGAGGCGTTCGATCCCGCTGGCCTCATGAATCCGGGCAAGGCCATTCCAACGCTGGCGCGGTGTTCCGAGCTTGGTGGGATGCACGTTCACGGTGGCGCGCTGCCCTTTCCAGAACTCGATCGCCTTTAGTGCCTCAGAGGGCAACAGGAGTGGCCATTTCCCCGAGCGGCGAAGACCGGGACGACGCCGAAGCGATAGTCGCCACCGTCGCGGCCTCGTACGCCGACGGTGCCACCCTCGCCATCAGCGGCCACGGCAGCAAGCGATTTCTCGGCGAAGCGCAGGCGAAGGCGATGTTGTCCGTCGCCGGCCACACCGGTGTCATAGCCCACCGCCCCAACGAACTGGTGCTCACCGCGCGCGCTGGCACGCCGCTCGCGCACATTGAACGGCTCCTCGACTCGCACCGTCAGATGCTCCCCTTCGACCCACCCCGATTCGGCGGCCAAGGCACGTTCGGCGGCGCCATCGCCACGGGCCTGGCGGGACCGGCACGTCCCTGGCGCGGCGGCGTGCGCGATTCGGTGCTCGGTGTTGAGATCGTCAACGGCCTGGGCGAGCGTCTGGTGTTCGGCGGCTCCGTCATCAAGAACGTGGCGGGTTACGACGTCTCACGCCTCGTTGCCGGTGCATTCGGAACCCTCGGCGTGATCCTCTCCGCCAGCGTGCGCCTGCTGCCCAAACCGGAAGCGGAGCAAACGCTCGTCAGAGAGTGCGACGCCGCTCGCGCCGGCCGTTGGCTCCGCGCCTGGGCGCGCTGGCCCCTGCCCATCACCGCCACCTGCTTCGAAAGTGGCCTGCTGCGCGTGCGGGTGTCGGGAGCGCGCACGGCCATCGCCGACGCGGCAACCGAACTCGGCATGCCCATGCGCGATCCGGACTCCACCTTCTGGGAGCGAGTGCGCGACCATGACCATCCCTGGTTTGACGGCGATGGTCCGCTGACGCGCATCGCCATCCCGCGCGGCACGCCCTTCGAGCGCGACGATGCCTTGATCGAGTGGGGCGGCAGTCAGGCGTGGCTGCGGGACGACGATGTCAAGGCTCCCCCGGGGGGGCACGTCCGGAGCTATCGACCGGCAGTGGCAACCGCGGTAACGAATGCCGCCCTCGCTCGCTACATGCAGCGCATCAAAGACGCCTTCGACCCCAAGGGCATCCTCAACCCCGGCCTAGTGCCGCTGGACGCTGCGTGAAGACCGATATCCCAGCCGTTACTCTCGCCACGCCCCGCGGCGCTCGCGCCGACGAAATCCTGCGCTCGTGCGTCCATTGCGGCTTCTGCAACGCCACATGCCCCACCTATCAGGTGCGCGGCAACGAGCTCGACGGCCCCCGGGGCCGCATCTACCTGATCAAGGGCATGCTCGAATCGGGCACCGTCAGCGATGCCGCCAAGCTGCATCTCGACCGTTGCCTCACCTGCCGTGCCTGCGAGACCACCTGCCCTTCCGGGGTGCCGTACGGCGAGCTTGCGGAAATCGGCCGGGAAATCGTCGCAGAGGAACGCGGACGGGGGGGGCTCGTCAAGCGCCTTCTGCTGGCGACCGTACCTCGCCCGCGTCTGCTGCAGGCGCTGTTGCTTCTGGCGCGTCCGCTTCGGTGGCTCGCGCCCACAAAACATCGCCGTCTGTTGCGCAAGCCACCGCCAACCCCGGAGCCGGAGTCCACGGGGTCGGTGCTAGTGCTTCAGGGATGCGTGCAGCGGGTGGTGACGCCGGAGGTGAACGCCCATCTTGCGGCGCTGCTCGACGCCCGCGGGGTGAAGGCGTTTAGCCTCACCCAAGAGGGCTGTTGCGGCGGCCTCCCCCTGCATTTGGGCGAGACATTCGACGCTCTCGCCATGGCGCGGCGCAATGTGCGCCGACTGGCGTCGCACGATGCGGCCGCGACCGCTGGTGCCATCGTCTCGACGGCTAGCGGCTGCGGCGTTACCTGGAAGGAATACGGCCGGCTGCTCGGCACCGACGCAGCCAAGGCTGTGGCGTCCCGTGTACGTGACGTGGCGGAAGTGCTCGAAGGGTTCGACTTCCGCAAGCGCGACGACATCGACCGCGTCGCCTGGCACCCGCCCTGCTCGCTGCAGCACGGCCAGCGCATCGGCGGGATCGTCGAGGGCATCCTGCAGCGTGCCGGCTACCGCCTGACGCGAGTGCCCGACTCCCACCTCTGCTGTGGCTCCGCTGGCACCTACTCGATCCTGCAGCCGCAGCTCGCCAGCGAACTCAAGGATCGCAAGGCCGACGCCCTGATGTCGGGAGAGCCGGACGTGATCGCCACCGCCAACATCGGCTGCCAGACGCACTTGGACGACGCCGTCTCGAAGCCGGTGCTGCACTGGATTGAGCTACTTCGGTAAGTTGAACAAGACCCAAGCGCGCAAGAGCCTCATCGCGGCAATCCTGAGCGGCGACATAGACTCGGTGGCACGCGAGCTCGACCGACGCCCGGATGTGGTGGACGCCCGCAATGCACATGGGAACACGCCCGCCGGCGAAGCGGTCTCGCGTGGCGACGTCGAGATCGTGCGCCTGCTCGTCGAACGCGGCGCAGATGCGCGGCAAGTCAATGGCGGCGGCTCTTCTCTACTCGACCGGGCGGCCAGCGCAGGGCAGCGGGCCATCGCGAAGTATCTCGTCGCATGTGGATGCCCCTACTTGCCACACCACGCGGCGGCAGTCGACGACATCCATGCGCTTGCCCGAATGCTGGATGGCGACGCCAGAGCGGTGCTCGCACGCGACCGCCGCGACGCTACGCCCCTGCACCATGCAGCCCGTGCAGACTCGACGCGCTGCGTGCGAGCGTTGCTGACGGCCGGCGCCGACGTGCAAGCCATCGATCGCCACGGTCACGAGCCCCTCGCCTATGCCGTTGAGGCAAACGCAATACAAGCGGCTCGCGCCCTGCTCGACGCTGGCGCGAACTGCAACGCCGCTGCCGGCCACAATGGCGGAGTGATGCTGCACCGCGCGCTCACCAATCGACACCTCGACATGGCCGAGCTTCTGCTGGAACAAGGCGCTTCGCCGAACCGACGCGACCACGCCGGCAAAACTGCGCTACACGAGGCCGTAGCCATCGCCAACCGAAGCGCCGTAGAGCTGCTTTTGCGCTATGACCCCGACCTCACCGCGCGCACCCGCAAGACGCGCATGCAACCCGGCGGCGAAACACCCCTCGACTACGCGGTCCGCCGCCGCCAAAACAGCATCGTGGAACTGATTCGCAATGCACCGCAGCAGACGGGAGGCCCGAGTTGAGGCTTGGCACGATAATGACCCTTCGTTCGAGAAGCTGATGGGGCTGCCATGAACGCTAGTGACTTCGTGACGCCGCGCCGCCTCGGGCGTGGTGGCCTGACGGTTACGCCGCTGGGCTTTGGTGGCGGCACGATCGGCAATCCTGCCATCGGCAACGAAACCAGTCTTGCCACGGTCGCGTCCGCTTGGGAGACCGGCGTCCGATTCTTCGACACTGCCCCCTGGTATGGCCTCGGCCGGTCTGAACGAAGGCTGGGGCTGGCGCTCGCACCGCTGGCGCAACGGGCCGACTATCGCATCAACACTAAAGTCGGCAAGCGGCTGGTGCCCGAGGCTTCCCGCGACGATGCAAACCGCACGCTGAGCCCAAACGGCCAGGTGCGCACGCCAAGGGACCGCGACACGGGAATGCGCGTTCGGTTCGCTTACGACGCCGACTCCCTGCAGCGCCAACACGAGGACTCGCTGCAACGACTCGGCACGTCATTCGTGGATAGCCTGACCATCCACGACATCGACCTCGGCTACCACGCCCCCGAACAAATCGAAGCGCATCTCGCAGAACTTGCAGAGCAAGGCGGCGCAGACTATCTGCACGCGCTGCGCGCCGAAGGCGCCATCGCCGCCATTGGCTGCGGCTGCAACCTCGAGGCGCGCAACGCCAGCAGTTGGGAGGTAGCGGCCGGAGGCGCGCAGAGCCCTCAGCTTGGGGGAGCGCGAGGGGCCTCCCCTCGCAGAAACAGCCCCCACGAGGAACTATGCGAACGCATTGCGGACATCGTCGAGCTCGATTTCTTCGTCGTCGCCGGCGGCTACACGCTGCTCGAAACCCGCGCCTTGCGACGCATCCTGCCGCTTTGCGAGGAACGCAGCATCCGCGTCGTGATCGCCGCGCCCTATGCCAGCGGCTGGCTCGCAAACCCCGATGGCGCGACGACGTACATGTACGAGAAGGCCCCGGATTGGGTTGTGGAGCGATCGGCACGCATGGCGCGCATCTGCGCCGAGCACGACGTGTCGCTGGCCAGCGTCGCGCTGCAGTTCGTGCTGGCTCACCCGGCAGTAGCAGCAGCCATCCCCGGTGCCCGCTCGCCCCAAGAGCCGCGTGCCAACCGCGAGAACCTCGAAGCCAACGTGCCAGCCGAGCTTTGGCATGCCTTGCGCAGCGAGGGATTACTACCGGACGCGGCGCCAACGCCTGAACCTTAGCCCGCATTTCTCACCAGCCCGGGATTGCGGCGCGATTCGTCGCACCAACGCCCGACGGTGTTTATACTGCCGCGCCATTGCCTTGCGACCCGACATTCTTCACGACACCCAGGAGCGGAAATCAGCCGATGAGCATCGCGAGCCTCACCAACATCCTGAAGATCTTCGGCGGCGGCGAGCCGACGGCGGACGAAAAGAACGACCTCGTCAAGGAAACCGTGCTCCTGACCTTGGCCCGCGCCTCCGCCGCGGACAGCAACATCAAGCACATCGAGATCGAGACAGTGCGCGATGTGGTGGAGAAGACCACCGGTGAACAAGTCACCGCCCACGACGTGCGCATGGCGGCGCACTCCCGCCTCTATGAGTCCGCACCCCTCGAACGCCACCTCGCCAGTGTCGCGCGCAAGGTGGATGCCCAAGACCGCGCCATGATCGCCGGTGCTCTCGCTGAAGTGATCCTGAGCGACGGCCGCATCAGCTCTCGCGAAGTCGGCTTCTACAACATGGTGGCCGAGGCACTCTCGCTCACCCCAGCCGAAATCGCAGGTCTGTTCGAGACCACCTGACCGCGTCCCCTTCAGCGGTGCGGGTCGAAAACCACACGCCCCGTAGTCCGCCGTTCCGCAAGCCGCCGCAGTGCCTGCGGGACGGCGTCGAAGTCGATCACCTTGCTCACGAAAGGCTTGATTTCGCCGCGTTCCAATTGCCCGTGCAGATCGGCGTAGCACTTGCGCACGAGGTCGATGCGGCGTTCGCGGTAGCCGCCCATGTGGACCCCGATCACCGCGTAGTTCTTCACCAGCACGTGGTTCGCTGGCGCGGATGGAATCCGGCCGCTGGCGAAGCCGATCACCAGTAACCGTCCTTCCCAGGCGAGGAGTCGCCGTGCCGTGTCGGACCAATCGCCGCCGACCGGATCAAAGATCACGTCCACGCCGCGCCCGGCCGTCAACTCCATCACCGTCGCGTACAGGTCTTCCGCCTCGTAGTCGATCACGGCGTCGGCGCCCAGCTCGCGACAGATTGCCACCTTCTCACTGCCTCCCGCCGCAGCCGCCACCCAGCAGCCATGCGCGCGCGCCAACCGGATCGTGGCGGAGCCAACGCCACCCGCTCCGGCCAACACGAGCACCGTTTCGCCGGGCTGCAGCCGGCCGCGATGGTGCAACGCAAACCAAGCCGTGCCAAAGGTGATGTGGGCAGCCATCGCGTCGATGGAAGCCACGCCATCCGGCACGGGATGGGCAAGATCCCCCGCCAGCACTGCGCATTCGGCAAATCCGCCCCAAGGCGCAACCGTGGGCCCGACGATGCGCTCGCCAGTCCTATGCGGCGAGTCGGGCGATGAGTCGACGACGGTTCCGGTCGCATTCATCCCGGGCGTAAACGGCACCTCGTGGCGCACCTGATACTGGCCCCTGCATTGCAGGATGTCGGCGAAGTTGAGATCAGTGGCTTCGACCCGGACAACCACCGCATCGGAGCGTACGGAAGCGGCTTCCTTCGCAGGCGGTTCGGCCGCTTCCACGGCAGCCAACTCCGTCCACGGATCGCCGAGTCGAGGCAGCCGCCAAGCCCTCATGCGGTCTTTGAAGGAGTGCCTTGGGCAGAGAGCGAACGAGGCGGGTGTTGCTCAACCGGATGACTGGGCTGGGCTGGCGCCGACCGCATGAGAGGCACCACGCCGGCCCTCAGGTGCTTCGGAGCCCTCGCACCCGCGCGACTGTCCAAATTGGCGACAAGATGCGTCGCGAGGTCGCGGGCGTCGTCTTCGGCACCGTGGATGAAGCTCGACTTGCGGCGGCGCAGGAAGCTGAGGCCCAGGACGTACAGCCCCGGCACGGCCACCACGCCGCCGTCGTGGCGCAGCTTGCCCTTGCGGTCGAAAGCCGGAGCGTCGAGCCAAGACAGATCCGGCGAGTAGCCGGTGGCCCACACCACGTTGCGAATGCCCTCGCCGCCCAAGCGCAGGCTTAGCTCCGGTTCCGCCGGCACCCGCGTGGCGTCGAATCGATGCGCTGGCTCCACGTTGGCCACGAGCTCCCGGCCGCCTTCCATGGCCCATTCGTCCAGTGTGTTCAGCAGCCGGTTCATCTTGAGGTCGGCGAGCTTGCAGATGTTGGCGAGGGAACCGGAAAAGAGCACCCGGTCGCCTTGGATGCCGCCCAAGCGCCCCACCAGCCGCACGCCCTGACCGGAAAGCGCATTGAGATCGAGATCGCGTCGCTCCGGCGTGCCCACCAACTGCGGCGAAGGGATGTTGCGGGCGCGAACCAGATCGTCGATCTCGCCGATGCCCTCGTCGAGAACCCCGGCGTGCGTCATCCACCACTGGATGTCCTTGCCGCGATAAAGTCGAGGCAAGCGCACGTGCTCCCCTACGGAAAGCGTCACCGGTCGGCCGGAACGGTGGATTTCCTCCGCAAGCTGCACGCCGGTGGCGGATGCCCCCACCACCAGCGTCTCACCCGCATCGAGGTCGTCCGGGCGACGGTAGTCTCGTGCCGCAATCGCGTGAACGCCCGGCGGCAAGTCCGCCGCGCATTTCGGCACATTGGCAACGTTGCAGGCACCACTCGCGAGCACGCATGCCCGGGCGAGCCAAGTGCCGCGATCGGTGTCGAGTGCGAATCCGCCTTCACCAGCGCAGACGCGCTCCACCGTCGTCTCGGCCAATACCGGCGCGGCGATGTGCGTCGCGTAGCCGGAGATGAAGTCCACAACGTCAGGAACCGTCGCGAAGCCGTCTGGGTCGTCGCCGGCGTAGGCGTAGTCCGGGAGGCGGTTCTGCCAGTTCGGGGTCAGCAGTCGGAGCGAGTCCCACCGCTCCGTGCGCCAGGAGTTGGCCACCTCCCCGCGTTCGAGTACGACGTGCTCGACCCCTGCCTCGGCAAGGCACCGGCTCATGGCGAGGCCCGAGTGGCCGGCGCCAACGATGACGACATCCGCAGCAGGCACGGCGCGAAGCTCGGCGAGTCGGAGTGCTGTCCCTGCTCGGCTACTTCACGTCCACGGTGACGTTTGTGGGATTGGTGATGATGTCGTACACCGCCGAGCGCTTCTGCGACTGCGCCACCAGCGCCTCGATGTCGTCCTTGGACGCGTCGGCGTCGATGTTGTAGGTGACCCGGATGCCGCTGAAGCCGTTGCGCACGTCGGCGTCCGCACCGAGGATGCCCTGGATGTCCATGTCGCCTTCCAGCGTCGCCTGCACGGAACGCAACTGAATGTCGCGGTTCTGTGCGACGCTCGCTACACCGGCGGTGAGACAGCTCGCGAGCCCCACCAGCACGTACTCCACCGGCGTCGCGCCGTTGTCTTCGGCGGCGAACGTCTCTGGGTGGTCGGCATCGAAGGCGAAGGTACGCTTGTGGTGCTGCTCCGCGCCCAGGCCGAAGTAGCCCTCAACCGTGGACTGGCTGTGCGTGCCGTTTTTCCACTCACAGGCAGCACGCCAGCGGAACTGCGCCGCCTCGGGGGCCTCCGAGACTGCCTCCCTTGCGTTCAGCAGCGCCTCGACGTTGACTCCATTGTCCGCTTTGTCGCTCATTGTGCTCCTTCCGTGTCTCAAAGCCCATGGATCGGCTGGGCGCGGGCGAAAAACGCGCAATCATACTCGTCCGCCGGCACTGTTTGCAGTGTCGGTTGGGCATATGCATATGATGTTTTTCAACGCTCGCGATCACGGTGACGAGGATGAAGCTGCCGGAGCCGCTGTTTGTCATCATCAACCCTCTCATGCGACTGGTGCTCTCTTCACCGCTGCACTTCGTGGCGAGCGGCAGCCTGCTCCTCATGCGCTATCGGGGAAGGCGCAGCGGCATTTGGCGAACCACGCCGCTGCGGTATGTCGAGGACGGTGACGTGCTTCGATGTTTCAGCTCGCGAAACACCCTGTGGTGGCGCAACCTGCAAGGCGGCGCGCAAGTCACGCTGACGGTGCGCGGCAAGCGCCAGGGCTGCGAAGCTAGCGTCGTCACTGACCAGGAGCGTGCCCGCGCCCTGCTCGCCGCATATCTCGATGAGTTCCCGCAAGACGCGGCGTACCACGACGTGTCCCTGACACCGAGCGGACAACCGGACCCGGAGAGCCTAGAGCGAGCCGCGAGCAACTCCGTTGTGGTGGAAGCCCGCCGGACGCCGTAGGGAACGGGTGTCCCGCCCCGTGTCGAACCCATCAAAGCACAGCAGTTCGCGCAAGCGAACTGCCGACGCGCCCGCAAGGGCGCGCAAGCACGGGACGGGACAAGCCCGTCCCCTACGACGAAAGCGCCCTAGGATCGTAGGGTTGCGCGATTTGTTCCATGCGAGGACTTGCGCGGAGACTCCTAAATACCCTCGGAAACGGCGGCGCGAAAGGAATCGGCGCCCGCTGCCACCCAAGGCGACGTGACCGTGAAGAAGAAGCGAACGCCGATCTCGGCGAAACGTTGGGCATTGCCAGTCATGGCGAGAGTTCCTGCGGTGCGACCGGCGGCGACGATCCGGCGCAGCGCATCCTCGATCTTCTCCTGCACGTCGGGATGCCCCACATCGCCAATGTGACCCATCGATGCTGCGAAGTCCGAGGGCGCGACGAAGAACACGCCAATGCCCTCCACTTCGAGGATGTCGTCGAGGTTGCGCCACGCCTCGATGTCCTCGATCAGCGCGATGAGCAGCGTCTCGTCGTTGGCCTCGGCCAAATAGCCCGGCACGCCATAGCCCTGCCTACTGGTGAAGAGACCGCGCCGGCCGAGCGGCGGAAACTTGCCGCCAGCTACCACGTTTTCGGCATCCGCGCGGCTGTCCACATGCGGCACGACGATGGCCTGGGCGCCGCGATCCAGCGTCCGATAGATGAGCCCCTGGTCGTTGCGATTGACGCGCACGACGGAAGTCATGCCCCAGATGTCGCAGGCCCGCGTGAGGTTGCCGAGATCCGCCGCGTCCACGCCGCCATGCTCGCCTTCGAGCCAAACGCCGTCGAAGCCCACGGGGCCAAAGGAGTCGATGTCGTCGGCATGGGTGAAGCCGCCGATGACAAACGCCGGTTCGCCGGCCTCGAGCTTGCGCTTGACGCGGTTCGGACGCAATTGCATGAGTTCGCCCTCGTTGCCGCTGTATGCCTCGCAAGGCATGATGCCACGAGGCATCGCGGCCACCGCAGCCGCTTGGTGATACGGTTGCGCCACCAACCCGCGAGGCAGCCACAACCGAAATGAAGCGCCGCACCGTCGCGCCGTTGCTGCTCGCTACGTTCGCGCTGGTTGCGGGGCACGCCTCCGTGATCGCGGCCGATGGCGACGCGGCCCCGTGTGCCGACACGGACGGAACGCCTGGACTGACGCAGATTCGCTCCACCGGCTGGGGGTTTGACGTCGGCAACACGCGCTTCCGCGGGCCCGAGGACACGTCCATTCGAGCAACCAACGTCGCCTCGCTGAAGCTCAAGTGGAGCTACAACCTGGGCGACGACTCGCCGCGATCCATGCCGCTGGTGACGGAAGACACGCTCTTCATCGGCGACGGCAACGGCCTTGTGGCGCTCGACCGCGAAACCGGCTGCGAACGCTGGCGGTTCGCCCACGCGGGTCAAGTGCGCAGCGCCATCGTCCACGAACGAACCGCCGAAGGCGCTACGCTCTTCTTCCTGGAATCCACGGGCGGCGTGTTCGCCGTCAACGCCGGCGATGGAGCGCTGCTCTGGAACGCCCACCCCGCCGGAGTCGACGAAGCGCCGCTCTACTCCGGAACGCCGCTGGTCACCGGTGGCACGGTGTTCGTGCCGGTGGCGTCACAGGAGATTGGCCTCGCCACGGTGCCTTTCCTTGGCTGCTGTCATACGGCCGGCGGCTTGGGCGCGCTTGACTCCCAAAGCGGCGCCACACGCTGGTATCGGCGCACCATCGAGCAGCCAGCCGAGGTCACCGGCCGGCGCTGGCTGGTGGTGAAGCAACGCGGGCCGTCGGGTGCTCCGGCATGGGGCGCACCGGCCTTCGACGAGAAGCGCAATCTCGTCTATTTCGGCACCGGGCAGAACTACAGCCATCCGACGACCGAGACCAGCGATGCCATCTTCGCCGTGGAAGCCGACACCGGCGCCGTGCGCTGGATCACGCAAGCCACCGCCGGCGACGCCTACAACATGGCCTGCAACTTGATGGGAACCGCACACCCGAACTGTCCCGACCCGGTGGGGCCAGACCTCGACTTCGGTGCGCCCCCCATTCTTGCGACCATGGAGCGCGGCGAAGACCTGGTTCTCGCCGGACAGAAGTCCGGCGACATCCATGCATTGCACGCCGAGGACGGCAGCGTCGTCTGGCAAAGCAAACTCGGTCGCGGCGGGGCCCTCGGCGGCATTCATTGGGGCATCGCCTATCACGCTGGGCGTGGGCTTGTCCTCGTGCCTGTCAGCGACTTGCCCGCGGGCCCCCTCACCGGACCCGGCGAGGCACGGCCAGGGCTGCACGCCGTGCGGGTACAGGACGGCACCCCGGTTTGGTTCCACGAGCGGCAGTCGCGGTGCAACGCGCGCACTTGCTGGGGTGGGATTTCGGCAGCCATTTCCATCGCCAACGACGTGGTGTTTGCAGGCAGCATCGACGGCTTCTTGGAGGCGATCCATGTCGAAAGCGGTGAGGTACTTTGGTCGTTCGACACCTGGCGTGATTTTGATGCGGTGAACGGCACGGCTACCGGTGGGGCATTCGACGCGCACGGGCCGACGGTCGCCGACGATCTCGTCATCGTATCTTCCGGCTACGGCAGCTTCGACCAGCGCGGGGGCAACGCGCTGCTGGTGTTTGCACTCGAGGGTGCCGATGCTGCGCCTTCTAGTGGGTTGCCGCCGGCGCAGGAGGAAGCGGTGGGCAATTCGTGAGCGCAGCAGACGCCGCAACGTCCACTCTCGCGAGCCGAGGCCGCCGATTGGCGGCCGCGGCCATCGACTTCGTGCTCGTCCTCGTGGTGGGCCTCGTTCTGGTCGTCGTGACCGGCGCCTTCGAGGACGCCGGCGACTACGCCGGCAATCCCCTGCCCCGGATCATTGGGCTCGGCTTCGCCGCCTATTTTCTGGCAAACGGTTGGCACCTGGCCCGCTACAGCCAAACCTTGGGCAAAGCAATCCTCGGCCTCGTGGTAGTCGATGCCGCCACCACGAATCCGGCGCGATGGTGGCGTCTGGCAATCCGCTCGCCCTTCTTCCTAGCTCTCTATTCGGTCTCCCTGGGCGCTCTCGTGCTATTGCCCTTGGTGGACCAGGCCTTCATCTTCCGCAGCAACCGCCGCTGCCTGCACGACCTCATCTGCGGCACCGACGTGCTGCGCCTATCGAGGACACGCGCAGACACGACTTAGCCTTGTCACCCAGAGTGGTTCCAGCGCCGGTGAACGCGTCCCCGATACCGTCGAGGGGGACGGCCTCGACCTCCTCGGTCAGGGATATGCACTCGGAGTGCGGCAGATGATCGACATGGTTTGCCTGTCCGCCTAGCCCCCCTTGTGACGACCACCACAGAACGGGCGGACGCCTATATAGGAGCACCGACTCCACGTAACGTTTCGATCCGCTTATGTCAAATCGTACGATGCCATCGAGGAATTCGACAGTTTTGCTCTGAAGGGCGTGGGTGGTGCCGTCGCACCTTCAGCCCACCAGTTCAGGCAGGATCGTCTCGTTGAAGAGTTGGTCGCCGGTGCTGAAGTGCAGCATCTCGATGCCGAGGGCCCGATAGGCGTCCAACCGTTCATATACGGTATCCGGGCTGCCGATCAGGCGCGCCGCATAGCCCTCGTTGGTGTCGAGCAGGCTCAGGTCCTCGTTGCTCGCCCACATGCCCTCGGCGCCACCGGTGGCGGCGTGGCGCCGCTCTGCCCGGGTGCGGTCGATCGCGGCGATACGTGTCTCAATCTCGGCCCAGGCTTCGGCATCGGTGCGACGCACCAAGGGCGCGGCATAGATGGCAAAGCGAACCGTGCGGCCCGTGTCGAGACACGCCTTGCGCACGCGGCTGATGATGCCCTCGATTCGCGTGAGCGAGCCGCCGTTCAGGAACATCCAATCGGAACGAGCCGCCGCCATCGCCACCGCGTCGTCGGACTGGCCACCTTGGAACACCGTGAGGGGACGGGAAGGGCGCGGTTCCAGGCAAAGCTCCTCGGCGCGATAGAACTCGCCTTCGTAGCTGAACAGTGGCGAGTCCCATGCACCGCGCAGCACGTCGATGAACTCCGACGAACGTGCATAGCGCTGATCGTGTTCGAGGGTGTCGATGCCGTACATGTCGAACTCGGTGAGGTTCCAGCCGCTGGTGACGTTGATGTCCCAGCGCCCACCGCTGATCCAATCCATGGTGGTGCCCCACTTGGCGATGGCGCCGGGGTGGAAGAAGCCTGGATGGATGGCGGTGACGAGCCGAATGCGCTCGGTGTGCGCCGCAAACAGCGCCGTCATGGCGAGACAGTCGAGAGAGGAGCCCTCCATCTCGACGCCACTGCCCCACCAGCGCTGGGCGATGAGGAGGTGCGAGAGACCCAACGCCTCGATGCGCTGCACCGCCGGCAACACGGCAGAGTGCAAGGCTCGCCCGTCCGGAAACTTGCCTTTGGGATTGGTCGAAACGACCTGCGGCCCCGCGAACACCGTCGGCGCCCAAGTGCATGTCAGCATTTTTTCACTCATGCCGACGATTCTACGCAAAGCGCTCGCGCGCCGTTGCGGGCGCGTCGGCAGTTCCCTGGCGCGAACTACTGGTGTCACTCGCGCGCCCGAAAGGGCACGCCGGCATTCATGGATAATCCGAGCCAAAGGGAGGCCCCACCATGATCACAGCCATGCCCCGCGTTGCCATTGCGCTCAACGACTTCGACGCCGGCGTCGAAACCTTCCGGGACCAACTGGGCCTGCCTGTCGTGGACATTTCCGCCGGCAGCGTCGAGAGTCTCGGCGCCAAGCTGGCGATGTGCGTACCGGAAGGCGGCAGCAACATCGAGCTGATGTCGCCAGCCAATCCGGACGCGCCGCTCTCCCAAAGCCTGTCGCGCTTCCTCGAACGACGCGGCGAGGGCCTGTTCGCACTCATGCTCGAAGCGCCAGATCCGGACGAAGAGGCCATCGGACTCGCCGAGCGCGGCCTAAACGTTCTGCCCCTCATGCCCGGCGCCAGTGGCCGCGACGTGCATCCGAACTCCACCCACGGCGTGCTGATCCGCGTCTATCCCACCAACTCGTTCTCGGGGGGAACCTCGCCGAGCGAGAGCGGCCTCTCGGGGATCATGCGCGTCCTGATCGCGGTGCGCGATCTCGGCCGTGCACGAACCGCGTACCAAACCGGCTTCGGCCTTCCCTGCGATCCCGAGCAGCACGACGAGTCACGCGGAGTGCAGAGCTTCCTCTGCCACCCGCCGGCTGGCGGCACCATCGAGTTCCTCACCCCAGCCGACCCGGCCCGCCCTTTCGCCGCCGACGTGGCGAGCCTCCTCGAACACCGCGAAGGTCTCTACGCCCTCACACTGCACGGGCCAGCAGTTCGCGCCAGCACCGCCCTCACACGGCACGGGCCAGCAGTTCGCGCCAGCGAACTACCAACGCGCCCTTTGGGGCGCGCCACCACCGCATTCGGCGCCCGCATCTTCGTCGAAAGCCCCTCCGACGCTTAAGGAATGCGTGCTAATCCCCCGGCGCTGCCAAGTGCTGGCGGAAAAAATCAACAGTCGCTTGCGCGGCCGCCCGGCCATCCTCGCCACGGAAGCCGTGCGCTGCGCCTTCAATGACTATGAGCTGGTTGGCGACGCCCGCTTCGTCGAGTGCAGACTCCATGCGTTGACTGTGCAGGATCGGCACGAGCTCGTCTTGGTCGCCATGGATCAGCAGGGTCGGCGGATCGTCCGCGCTGGCGAAGTGGATCGGCGACACGGACTGCGCGTCCGCGGGGTCGAACTCCAAGGCCGGAAAGCGCTCGTTCGGGCCGACGATGCCCTCCAGATCCACCGGTGGAAAGTAGGCCACCACGGCGTGGACTCGGTTGGACTCGCGCAGCACTGGATCCTCCGCTTCCCCATCGCCCGAGTCGCTGGCAAGGCCCAGCATCAGCGAAAGGTGGCCGCCAGCGCTGCCGCCGTGGACGCCGAGACGGGCCGGATCGATCCCGAATCGCTCCGCATGCATTCGCACATGGCGCACCGCACGGCGCACGTCGGCGACAGCGTCGGGCACCTTGAACCGCGGCGCGCTGCCATGCTGGATCGTGAACACCGTGAATCCCGCATCGAGCAGATGCCCAAGCCACGCCATGCGCCGCTCCGGCGGTTGCCAGCGTGAGAACCAGCCGCCGCTGACCATGTAGAGCACCGCAGCACCGTTCGCCTCCGCTGGCGTGAAGACATCGTAGATCAGCGCCATGCCGTCCTTGTGGCCATACACCACATCCGGCGTAACCGAAACCTCAGCGCTCGCCGAGAAGCCCGCGACGAAGGCTAGCGCGGCAAACAGCAAGCGCTTGCCGGCCACGCCGCTCTGGCTCTGGCGCAAATTGCTGCGACGGCCCGCACAGCGGCGTTGCACAACGAGATTCAACACGACCCCTCCTCGAAATGTTTGGCCCCCAAGAGGGACATTGTGCCCGCAACGGCCCTGTCATTGTCCGCCAACTCCACTCCCTGTGATGCAGCGAACACGCGGCTTTGGGAGAAGGCAGGGACACATGCCCTCCTCCAAAGACATCGAAGCCGATTACGCCGCCTGGCGGTGACGGTTGCCGTTACGGAATGAACCAATCGTGCATCACTTCTGCCGAGTCGTCTGCCCCAACCGGAGCGACCCAATCCGCACCCGGCTCGAGGTCGAGCTCAAGCGCCTTGCCGTCCCATCGGAAGCGGGCGGGGTGATAGCCCGGGCTGGAGCACGTCATGTCGGTATCCGCCAAGGTCAACGGCAACTGCCGGCCCCTGCCGAGCACCACGAACGTCCCGGCCCACACCCCGTCGAGAGCCTCGCACTCGGCCGATTGCAGCTCCTTGCCCGACACCGCATCAGCAAGCTGCACGGGTCTCGTTTCACTCAGAGTTGGCTCGATGTCCATGTCTTCGAGCGACTGGCCCAGCACCGTCACTTCACGCACCCCCTTGTAGTACGGAGAGGCATGGGAGACCGCGTAGTTGCCGTTCTCCAGCCCGTCAAAGGCATACATCTGCTGACTGTTGACGAAGTCGCGATAGACGATGGGTTCATCGCCTGGGTCCAGAAGTCTTGCCTGCATGAGGTGATTCCTGAATGAGAAGTGCCCTGGTGCGGTTGCACGCCCTACGTTGCCGGAAAGGCTGAACGGCCCCAAGCGAACGTCGAAGACCGTCTCACCCGTCAGGGTCACATCGAACGAGCGCCAAGTGCCTCGATTGCCCAGTTTGACGAAGACCTGGTAGTCGCCGTAGCCGAGAGCGTTGACGGTGTAATGCCCCTCCCCATCGGTCCTGGCTTCGCCGAAAGGCATTACGACATCGTCCGGAATGAGCTCCAGCCGCATGCCCGAGAGTGCACGCTCACCGGCCAACACCCTGCCAGTGAGACCGGCTGTGCCGGCCCCGAAATCGAAATGAACCGAACCCCTCCCGCCCACTACCCGCACTTCGCGTTGCAGGGATGTGTCCCCGGCATCAGCCTCGACGACGTAGGCGCCGTCAGGAACGCCATTCAACTCGAATGCTCCATTGCCGAACCGGGCGGCGTTACTGCGCACATGCTCCCAGGCCCGTCCCGAGTGCCAAGCGGGGCTGTGGACATGGCCCCACAGGATGCCTTCGCTGGGGCGCCGAACCGAGATACGCACGGACTCTGTGTCGCCGAGTCCGTTCACCAACCCGTCTAACCGGCCGAGTGGAACGACCACCAGGTCAATCGCCGCTCTCTCGTTCTCGGTAACCGTCACTGCAACGGCCTCGACCACACCCGCCCCGGTGCTGACGCTGACGTCGTAGAGACCCGGATCAAGACGCTCAAAGCGAAAGCGGCCGGCGGAATCCACCTGCTGCGTGATCGTCTTGTCCCGCCAATGTGGAACCCCATCCACAATGCGTTCCAACCGCGCGGGGTTCCGCCGGACGGCGACCTTGCCTTGGACCATTACTCCGTTCGGCAACGTGAGTGACCCCTCGATGGTCGCGCTGCCGAGCTTGATGTCCGTTTGCCCCGGACCATTCCAGTCGTTCTCCGGAGCCACTTCGTCCGACCAGGCGACCACCGAACCGAGCAGAAACCAGAGGCCAGCGAGGCGCATCCGTACTCTCACTTGGGCGGCTCGGGAGTTGACTCCGGCGGGCCCATTGCCTGCATGGGCGCGAGAAGTGTGTCGTAGCGGGTACGGGCCACGCGTTTTGCCTGGCTGGGGCCGTCGAGCGCTCGACCCAGGAACTCGAATGTCGCCAGCATTCGTTCCGGCGCTATCGGGACATGGGCTTCGCCGTGGACGAGGCGGTATTCGTGGGGGATGCGTTGTTCTGTGAGGACGCGGTGCAGGAATTCGTTGCCGATGTGGTTGTGGAACTGATCCTCTGCGCCGCATTCGACGAGGATGGCTAGGCCGCTGTCGCGGAGGCGTTCGGGGTGCGCCGATGCAATGCTGGCGGGATTGTTTTCGGCCCAGAAGGCGGCGTCCACCGGGGTGCCGAAGCGGTCGCCGAGGCGGGGGCCCTTCCATCCTTCGTACCATGCCGGCAATTCGTCGAAAGCAAGCGCAGGCTCGATGCCGGCGGCCATGCCGGCTGCGGCGACGAACGCTTCGGGATTCTTGAAAGAAACGCGAAGCGCCCCGACTCCGCCCATGGAGTACCCGGCGATGGCGACTCGTTCCGGATCGCCTCCGTGACGTTCTGCCACCAAGCGCGGGAACTCCCCGGCCAGGAGCGTGGTCCACATCTCGGAGCCGTCGTGATAGTCCATGTAGTAGCCAAGCGATGCCGCGGACGGAGTGGCGACAACCACCGGCGGCAGCAGGCCAGCCTCCCACGCGCGCTCGAACAGGCGACGGTTGCTCGCCAGCCAACGCCGGTCGCCATTGCCGCCGTGCAGGAAGAGGAGGATCGGCAGCGCATCGGCCCCTCCATCGGGCAGGAAGGCCGGGCCAGGCCGCAGCACGCTGTACTCGAGCGGGCTCGGCACCAGCTCTGTCTTCAACGTGGTTTCCGCGTAGTCCGATGCGTTTGCCTGGCGTCGCAGGAATCCGACAATCTGCCTGGTTGAACGGTCGCCTTCGGTGCCAAGGTAGGCATTGAGCGCGCCGTGGCTACGGCCGATGGCTTCCACTGCTGTGGCCGAATGGCCAGCATCGCGAAGACGTTGCGCGAACGGGATCGTCTGGCTGAGGGCCGCTGGCCGTCCCTCCGAATAGAAGATCAGGAACGGCGGATGCGCCGCGTCGTACCGCACGTGGTGCCACGGCGAGACTTCCTCGACGTCGCGGGTGGTGCCGAAGACCATCTGATAGAAGTCCACGTCCGTTTCCGCCAACAGCTTCGGCAGGTCATACACCGCCGTGTCGAGCGAGACCACGCCCCGCACCGAGGCTAGATCGACGCTCGCCTCTTCAAGGAACGTCGCATTGGTGCCGAGCAAGGAGACGAGATGGGCACCGGCGGAATGGCCGATCAGGAAGAGCTGGTGCGGGTCGCCGCCGAACTCTTCGGCGTTGCGCACCAGCCACCCGGCCGCATCCGCAGCGCTTTGCGCCATTTCGGCAACGGTGGCCGCTGGCCCGAGTCGATAGTTTGCGCTGGCGTACACGAACCCTTGCGGCACGAAGGCGAGCGGCTGCAGGAACGATTGCGTCTTGTCCCCGGCAAACCAGCCGCCACCGTGCAGATAGAGCAGGATGGGAAGTCGCTCCTCGGGGCCGCGTTGCGCCGGTGTGTAGAGATCGAGGCGAAGTCGTTCGGCATCGACACCCGGCATCTCGCCGTAGACGACATCGTGCCGAACCTCGATCCCGGCGGCATCGAGCCGCTCTGCGGTCAGAGGCGCTGCCGGCTCGTCCCCATCCATCACAACTCCAATCCTGGCCGAATGGGCGTGCTGGCTCGTGGCCACCGCCAGAAACAGCGCAGTGAGTAGAAGCCGATACATCGCCGCGATGATACCGTCCATTGCTGTCCGACTTCGGTGTCCGGCCCTCGGAGGACGATGCCTTCCCTGTCGCGCACTAGCGCATGAGGAAGAAGGGCGACGCATGCGTCGCCCCTACGGCCCGGGACATGACCGACGCCTTCCTGTAGGGGCGACGCATGCGTCGCCCTGTCCGGCAGCCGGGTGCATCGCGGCCAAGTCCGACAGACTGCTAGCGCTTGAACATCAAGGGGACCGGGGGACCCGGAGGGAGGGCGTCCCGCCCTCCAAGGGCCCGGGCGATACCCGACAGGCTTCCTCGCGTTGGAGGCGTTGTTTGAGGCTGGCGCTTCGTTGGCATTGTCTGGGACGCATGCTGCGGTGGCCTTGGCCGCTCCGCTGCGTGCGTGCCTCCGGCACGCTTGGAGGGCGAGCGCCGCCAAACCCCTCGCTAGCGCTCGGGGTCTGGCCCCAGCCCCCACCTCCCCATGACCTTGCACCGCATCCGCGGCGGAACGCCGCTCCTGCGGTGCAAGCTCTTGGCGCCCTCCCTCCAGGCCCGTCCATGTGGAAGGAAGTGACCGTACACTTTGTCACACCATGAACGCACTCCTGCTGGAATCCGCCCCTGCATTCCTTGACGCCGCTCCGGCGGAGGACGTGCTGATCCGGGCCCGTGCGGACGTCGCCGGCAACGGCTCGTTTGGCGAGCAGTGGGTCGTGGTGGACCAAACAAACGTGCGGGTGTTCGTTGGCGGCGCGCATGGAACGGTGCAGCGGGTGCCGATTGCAGAACTCATCGCCTGTCGCAGCGAATCGAGCGTTGGCGGTGGGGCGATAGTGCTCGAACGTGCTGGCGAGGCGCCCATCCGCATCCGCTACTCGCAATCGGAAGCGGCGAAGTTCTCCGAGGTGGTGCGCGGCATCGAGCAGTTGCGGGAAGGCAAGGCGTTCCACATCAACGGGCACGTTCAGCGGAATCGTTGCTCCACTTGCCGTCGCCTGCTGCCGGAAAAGGACGGCATCTGTCCTGCCTGCATTCACAAGGCTGCGACGCTGGCGCGGCTGGCGGTGCGGTTGTGGCCGTATAGGCTGCGGACGATGGCCGTGGCAGTTGCGTCGCTGTTCGTGACTGCGGCTGCGCTCGCGCCGCCGCTTGTGACCGCCATGATCGTCGATGATGTGCTCGTGCCAGCCGATGGGCCTCCGCCTATGGAGGAGCGCCTCGGATTGCTTGCGCTGCTGGTGGCGGGGCTGGTCGGCATTCGGGTGGCTTCTTGGGCCGGCGAGTGGGTGCATGGCTGGAACGCCACCTGGCTCGGCGCACGGGTCACCGCCGACATCCGCGCCGAGCTCTACCACCGGCTGGAGATGCTCTCGCTGCCCTTCTACGACAAGCATCCGGTGGGCTCGCTGATTGCCCGGGCAACCCGCGATGTGCAGATGCTGCAAGGGTTTCTGATCGATGGGGTGCCCTATCTCGTCACCAATCTGCTGACGCTGGTGGGCATCCTGGCGCTGATGGTCGGCATGAGCCTGCACCTCAGCCTCTACGTCCTCCTTCCGGTTCCCTTGATCCTGCTCTGGGGCGCGTTCTATTGGTCGCGGCTGCGCATGTTGTTCACGCGCCTGATGCAGTCTTGGGGGCGTCTGACGGATCGCACGGTAGAGACGCTCACGGGCATTCGCGTCGTGAAGGCGTTCGCGCAGGAAGCGCGGGAGATCGGTTCCTTCAACGTCGCCAACGGCGGCATACGCGCCGCCGGCATCCGCGTGAAGCTGCACCAGGGCATTTTCTTCGCCACGATGGCGCTCATCACGGCGCTTGGCATGATGCTGGTATGGGGCGTCGGTGGGCAGCAGGTGCTCGATGGCGCCATAACCCTCGGTACGCTGGTGGCCTTCTATTCCTACATGTGGATGTTCCTCGGCCCGATTCAATGGCTCGGCGAGATGAACGACCACATGTCCCGCGCGTTCGCGAGCGCCGAGCGCATCTTCGAGATCATCGACGCGCCGCCTGAAGGCGCCATCGAGGGTGCGGTGGTGAAGCGGCCCCCGATCGCGGGGCACGTGCACCTCTCAGATGTCACCTTCGGCTACGACAAGAGCAAGCCCGTGCTCAAGGGCGTGGATCTGGAACTGCGACCCGGCGAAATGGTGGGCATCGTCGGCCGCTCCGGCGTCGGCAAGACCACCATCGTCAACCTGATCGCCCGCTTCTACGACCCGGACCAGGGCAGCGTGGAGATCGACGGCATAGACGCGCGCGAGATGGACCCAGGGCACCTCCGCTCGCACATCGGCATGGTGCTGCAGGAGCCGTTGCTGTTCTCCGGCACCATTGTGGACAACATCGGCTACGGCAAGCCGGGCGCCACCTTGGCCGAGATCATGGACGCCGCCCGCGCCGCCAATGCCCACAACTTCATCATGGCGAAGCCGGACGGCTACGAGACGCCGGTGGGGGAGAAAGGCACCGGGCTTTCCGGCGGCGAACGGCAGCGGATTTCCATTGCGCGCGCCATCTTGCGCGACCCGCGCATCCTCATCTTCGACGAGGCCACGGCTTCCGTGGACGTGGAGACGGAGCGGCACATTCAGGTGGCCCTCGAACGATTGATGCAGGGCCGCACCACCATCGCCATCGCCCACCGCCTCTCCACACTGCGGGATGCAAGTCGCATCGTGGTCATAGAAGACGGCCGCATCAGTGAACAGGGCTCTCATGCCGAACTCATGGAAAAGCGAGGCACGTTTCACGAACTGGTGCAGATGCAGCAGGCCACGTCCGAGATCATCGCGGTGGCGGACTGATGGCGGCTTTCGACCAGGCACTGCCACCGCGAGTCCGGCAGCGGGTCGAAGCCCAGAACGGGGGGCCGGTTGCGACTGTTGCGTGCCTTGCCAGCGACATGGCCACTGCCGGACGGTTTGGTCAGCAGTGGTTGGTGGTGACTCGCGAGGCGGTGTACCGAATCGGCGAACGGCCCGAGGACGACCGCCGCCTGCCCGTCGACGCCATCACCGAAGTCGAAACCGTCAATCGCGTCGGCGCCGAAGTGTTGCGGCTGGGCACGCAAGATGGCCCGCCGCTTGAGATCGTCCACTCGAGGTCGCTCGCATTTGCGTTTGGCGAAGCCGCCGAGGCGGTGCGGAGGCTCTTAGGCGAGAAGGAGCCCAGCCTGCCGCACGAGGTGGACGACGCCCGCTGTAGCCGATGCAAGCGCCTGCTGCCGGAACGCGGGGGCATCTGCCCCGCCTGCATCCGCAAGCGCGACACCTTGCTGCGGCTCTTGCGCCTCGTGCTGCCGTATCGCTGGCCGGCGCTGGCGCTCTTGGGCCTCACGGCTTGCGGGTCGCTGCTCGGCCTTGCGCCGCCTTACATCACCAAGCGCATCGTCGATGATGTGCTCACCGCCGATGGCAGCACCGGCCTTCTGCTTGCTTTTGTTGGGGCTCTCGCCGGCATCGCCGTGCTCGCTTGGGGCATCGAAATCCTGCGCCGGTGGCTGAACGGCATCGTTGGCTTCCGCGTCTCCGAGCAACTGCGGGCAGACCTCTTCCGAGCGCTGCAGTTCCTGCCGCTTCGGTTCTACGACAGGCGCAAGGTGGGCTCGCTCATCTCTCGCGTCAACACCGATTCCGAGCTCGTCGAGCTGCATCTCATTTTCGATGCGCCCTTCATCCTCTCCAACGCGGTGATGCTGGTGGGCGTCCTGACGATGCTGTTCGTGATGGACTGGCAACTCGCGCTCTGGGTGCTCGTACCCGTGCCACCGCTCGTGGTTGGTGCCGCGCTGGTGTGGAATCGGATGGAAGTGCATTGGCGGCGGTGGTCGATTCGCATGGCGAGCCTCGCCTCGCACCTGAACGAATCCATTGGCGGCATCAGAGTGGTGAAGGCATTCGCCCAGGAAGAGCGGGAAGGCCGCCGATTCGACGGCCGCAACCATGCCCTGCGCGACGCCACGGTGACCTCCGAGCGCTCGTGGCTGAAGTTCATGATGGTGACGCAGTTCGTGATGAGCTTCGGCGCGTTCTTCGTCTGGTACTTCGGCGGCGCGAGCGTCGTTCGGGAAGAGCTGACGCTGGGCGTGTTGCTGGCATTCGTGGCGTACCTGTGGATGCTCTATCAGCCGATGCAGTGGTTCAGTGACTACTACAGCTTCATGGTGCGCGCCTATGCCGGCGCCGAGCGCATCTTCGAGGTGATCGACAGCCGGCCGGAAGCGCACGACGGGCCTGCAGCCAGCCGCAAATGCGCTACCGGGAAGAGTGTGGGGATCGCCGGTCGGGTCACCTTCGACAACGTGTCCTTCGGCTACGACCCGGGACAGATGGTGCTCCGCGACATCGATCTCGACGTGGCCCCCGGCGAGATGATTGGCTTGGTGGGCCGTTCCGGCGTCGGCAAAAGCACGATGATCAATCTCGTCACCCGCTTCTACGACGCCGAGCACGGCACTCTGCGGCTCGATGGCAGAGACATCCGAGAAGTGCCCCTCGATGAACTTCGATCCCGCATCGGGCTGGTGGCGCAGGACTCGCTGCTGTTCAACGTCAGCATCGCCGACAACATCCGCTACGGACGCCCGGATGCATCCTTCGAGGAAGTGCTGCGTGCGGCCCGTGCCGCCAACGCCCACGAGTTCGTCATCGCTCGCCCAGACGGCTACGACACCCTGGCCGGCGAGATGGGCAACCGCCTCTCCGGTGGCGAGAAGCAGCGCATCGCCATCGCTCGCGCCATCCTGCACGACCCGCAGATTCTCATTCTCGATGAGGCAACCTCTTCGCTGGACACCGCCACGGAGAAGAAGATTCAAGAGGCCATCGCTCGGCTGGTGAAGGGCCGCACCACCTTCGCCATTGCCCACCGTCTCTCCACCCTGCGCAGTGCAGACCGGCTCGTCGTGCTAGATGAGGGCCGCATTGCCGAGACGGGCACCCATGAAGAGCTGATGGCCAAGCGAGGCATCTTCCACTCGCTTGTCGAGGCGCAGCGGGCGACCTCTCGCGTGCTTGCGGACGAGGTGGCCGAGCGGGAGGCGGCGTGACGGCAGCGAACGAGGACGAGGCGAATCCTGCGGTGCTGGCGGCCAACGCGGAGCCGTCTAGCCTGCGCGTGTTTCGAGCGCCACCCTGGCAGACCCGGCTCACGGTGGACGGCGTCCTTTCCTTTCTAGTGGCAAGGCCTGTGCGGGCCGCGCCACTGACGGATCCAGACCGCTACATCTCCTTTCTCGACGCGAGGAACGAGGAGATCTGCATGGTGAACGACCTCGCGGAACTCGACGACGAGTCCCGCCAAGTGGTGGAAGCGGACCTCGCCGCCCACTACCTCACCGCCACCATCCTCTCCATCGACTCGGCCCGCAACGAGTTCGGCACCTCGTACTGGGACGTGCAGACAGACCGTGGTGCGCGAGACTTCGTGGTGCAGAACGCCGCGGAAAACGCCCGCTGGCTCGGCCCCAATCGCCTGCTGCTGCTCGATGTGGACGGCAACCGCTTCGAAATCCCCGCCATCGACCGCCTGAACAAACGCAGCATCGGCTTGCTCCGGCGAGTGCTCTAGCGCCGGAACCCAACTGCGAAGCAAGTACCGCTCTTGGCGGCGCGCCGCCGGCGAACACACGGCCGGCGAAGTCGCACATAATGCGCCCCGCTTGCGAGAGCTCCAGCCGGGGGAGCTAAATGGGTGCCGATGCGGGAGGCGCGGTCGCGCCCTTCCTCGCCGGTGCAGGCGGCGTGCATAAGAGGGGAGAAACGCATGGCGGAGGCAGCGGCAGGGTCGGATCGACGCCCGCTCACCAAGTGGAACTATGTGTCCTATGCGGCGCCCGCCGCGCCGCTGGCGCTTTCTGGTTTGCCGATCGCGGTCTATCTTCCCGTCATCTACGGCGACTCGGACGGCTTCGGTCTGTCGCTGGCGGTGGTCGGGACGCTGCTTGCGCTGTCCCGCATTTCGGATGTGGTGACTGATCCCCTCATCGGTTACCTCTCCGACCGCTGGAAGACCCGTTGGGGGCGGCGCAAGCCGTGGGTATTGATCGGCACGCCCATCTTCGCCCTCGGCATGTGGTACCTGTTCATACCGCCGTTCGAGTTCAGCGAAGTTTCCGTCTTCGGCTGGACCTTCTCGAACGGCTATTTGTGGCTGTTCGGCACGCTCACCCTCTTCTACCTCGGCTCCACCATCAAGGACATCCCCTTCACCGCCTGGGGCGCGGAGCTCTCGAGCAACTACAACGAACGCACGCTCATCATGAGCTGGAAGGAGTTCGTTGGCACCGGCGGCTCCCTGCTGTCCGTGTTCATTCCGCTCCTGATCCTGTTCTTCGGCTACGACAAGCCCACCGAAGCCGTGTTCGCGCTGGTGCTCGTCATGTGCATCTTCATGCCGGTCATCAACCTGAACTGCCTGATCACGGTGCCGGAGTGGCGCCAAGTGGAAATCGTCAAGCGCATCCCCTTCAAGGAGGGGCTGCGCATCGCCGCCAAGAACCGCCCCTATGTCTATCTCGTGATCGTGTTCGGCTTCGGCGCCATCGGCTCCGCGATGACGAACAGCCTGTCGTTCTTCTTCGTCAAGCACGTTCTGGTGGCTGGCGAACTCTACGCCGTGTATCTGACGCCGTACTTCGTCTGCCAGATGGCGGCGATCCCCCTGTGGTTCCGCCTCTCGCGCCGAATCGGCAAGCACAAGGCGACCATGTGGGCCGTCGGGTGGTATGCGTTCTGGTCGTCGTTCATTCCGATCATCGCCGTCACGCCCATGCACTGGTATGGAGCTTTCGAGATTCCCCAATACCTCGGCTGGCTGCCGAGTGGCGCCCACGCTTCAGTGATGGGTTACTTGGCGGACATCGAGACCGGCAAGTTCTTCTTCTTCATCATCATCATGTGCCTAAAGGGTTCGGCCATCGGCGCGCTTTCGGCCTTGCCGCTGGCGATGTGCGCGGACGTGATCGACATCGACACCGCCCAGACCGGGCAGCGTCGGGCCGGTGCCTACATGGCCATCTGGTCGATGGTTCGCAAGGGCGCCTATGCACTCGGCACAGCGATCGGTCTGTGGCTCGTGGTTTTCTGGGACTTCGACGCCCTGGCCGACCCGCGCGACACCACCAACTCGGACTTCGCGCTGCTGATGCTCGCCTGCACCTACTCGGTGATCCCGGCGATCTTCAAGTTCGTCGGCATGCCGTTTCTGTGGATCTATCCGCTCACGGAGAGCAAGCTCTCGGAAGTGCAGGCAGACATCGCGCAGCAGGAAGCCGCCGACGCCGCGACGGCGACGTTACGGGATTCGGGCGGGTCCGAGGCTTCGCCAGCCAAGTGACGGCCGCCACCTCAGGGCAAGCGAACGGGCTGCAACTCGGCAGGCCATTGCGCGAGGCAACACCATGCTCTTCACCAAACCATTCAAGGAACGCATCCGCCGCGGCGAGCAGACGCTAACGTTCCGTCGCTGGAGGCGGCCGCAGGCGAAGCCGGGGGGCCTCTACAAGCTGCCGCCGAAAGGCGCAATTCGTGTGGCGAGCGTGGAAGTGGTCGAGGCAAGTGACATCACGGATGCGGATGCGAGGCTCGCGGGCCACGCCGACCGGACCGAGGCGCTGGCGGTTCTCGGCGGCGGCGATTCCCCGGTCTATCGTGTCGCGTTCGAATACGTCGCCCCGGAGCAGGTCCCCGCACCGAAGCACTTGCCCGCTGACGAGATTGCCCGGCGCCTTCGCGCCACCGACGGCCGCGCAAAGCGGCCTTGGACAGCAGCCACACTCGCCCTCATTGCCCAGAATCCAGAACGCCGCGCCGCGGACCTCGCCTTGGCGCTCGGCTTCGAGACAGCACCATTCAAGGCCAACGTCCGCCGCCTCAAGGCGCTGGGTCTGACGGAAAGCCTGGAAGTTGGCTATCGCGTGACGGATCTCGGCCAAGAGGTGCTTCAGGCGTTTCAACCCGAGGCCCAGTGAAACGCAAACACCATCGCCACCGGCACCATCCAATCCGCTATATTCGCGCCCTCGCGCGCAAGCGAAACACCGAGGGGAATCATGCGTCATTCGTTGCGGGCCGCCTGGGCGGCGGTGGGCCTCGTGGCCGGCGGGTTCTTGGGCGGCTGCGGACAGGCCGAGGCGCCTGAGACCCCAGAACCCGAGCAGGACCTCACCAGCGTTGAAGCTGACGTCGAGCCGCCACCCACGCATTGGCTAAGCGATGGCGACATCGGCGAGGGCACCGGACCGGTCACCGAGGCGCACCTCAAGGCTGGCGCTTCGGATCCGAGCAAATGGGTGCTCTATGCCGGCGATTACGCCGGACATCGGCACTCGCCCATCGACGACATCAACACGGGCAATGTCGCGGACCTGCAGGTGGCTTGGGCATTCCCCACCGGCATGCCGAACCAGTTCGAGGTTTCGCCCACCGTGTATGACGGCGTGATGTACGTCACCTCGTCCTACAACCGCCTCTTCGCCCTTGATCCGGCGACCGGAGAACTGCACTGGCGCTACGACCACCAGCTCCCGGAGGACCTGCGCCTTTGTTGCGGCGCGGTGAATCGCGGCGCTGCCATCGCTGGCGACAGCGTGCTGATGGCGACGCTGGACGCGAAGATCCTCTCCTTCAACCGCTTTACCGGCGAGATCAACTGGGAAACCACCATCGTCAACTACGCCGACGGCTTCAGTGCGACATCCATGCCAATGATCGTCAAGGACATGGCCATCATCGGCATCGCCGGCGGAGAATACGGCGTGCGCGGCTTTTTCGACGCTTACGACGTGGCAACGGGCGAACTGCGCTGGCGGCACTACAACGTACCCGTGGAGGGCGAGCCCGGCATCGAGTCTTGGGCCGGCGACTCGTGGAAGTCCGGTGGCGCCCCGGCCTGGACAAGCGGTGCCTACGATGTCGAGACGGACGTCCTTTACTGGACCACGGGCAACCCCGCCCCCGACTGGAACGGCGACCTGCGCGCCGGCGACAACCTCTTCTCCAACAGCATCCTGGCCATCAACCCCAACACCGGCGAGCGCCTGTGGCATTTCCAGTTCACGCCCCACGACGTGTGGGACTACGACGGCAATACCCACCTCTTCCTCACCGACGTGGAGCGCGACGGCGAGACCATCAAGGCAGTGGTCCAGCCAAATCGCAACGGCTTCTACTACATCCTGGACCGCACCGACGGTTCATTCGTGGCCGCTACACAGTACGTCGAGGAACTCAACTGGGCGGAAATCGACGAAAACGGACGCCCCGTGGTCAATCCGCTGGCCAAGCCCGTGGAGGAGCCCGACTACCGCGTTTGCCCGAGCAACTTAGGTGGCCTGAACGGTGCCTGGACCGCCGCGATGAACCCCGACACCGGGCTCATCTTCATCCCGTCCGTGGAATCCTGCCAGTACTACCAGAAGGGCATTTCCGCCTTCGTCAAAGGGCAACCGTTCCTGGGCGGAGGGCCCCTCACCGTCGACGTCGACGAAGGCAAGGCCCACGGCAACGTGGTTGCGGTGGACAAGAACACGGGCGAGGTGAAGTGGCGCTATGTGGACCCGGACCCGATGATGGCAGGTGCCCTCTCCACCGCCGGCGGCCTCGTCTTCACCGGCAACCAGTCCGGCCACGCGATGGCGCTTGACGCCGACACTGGCGAGGTGCTCTGGCAGTTCCGCATGGGCGGGGGCGTGCGCAGCCAACCGGTGGCGTATCGTGCAGGCGGTCGCAGCTACGTCGCCATCGGCTCCGGCAACTTCAACACCTTCGCCACCTTCGCCGGCGGCCCCACCAACATTCCAGAGGGCGGCCACCTGTTCGTGTTCGCGCTGCCGGAGTGATCGGGGGGTGCCTCTGGACGGAGCGCCCCATAGCCGCCCCGGCACCTTGCCTGCGCTCGGCACCGGCTCCGCGTTCGGCCCAACCAAGCGGATGAACCTGCGACGGATACTCGTTGCTGCCGTCTGGATAGCGGCATCGCTGTCGTGGGCGAATGGGCCCTCGCTTGACGTCTGCCTCCCCGAAGATGCCCTGCCACGAGCGAGCCGCGCCACCGAGCAAGGCTTCGACATCGACGTTGCGCGCCTTCTCGCCAAAGAACTGGACCGCCCCCTCCGCGTGCTCTGGCTGCCAACCCCAAACCTCACCGACATCGAGTCGTCGGACACCGACTACCGCCCCCTGCTGCGCGGCCAGTGCAACCTGATGATGTCCGTGCCCGGCGCCTCCGACATCGCCGACTTCGGCGGCGCCCTCACCCTCAGCCAACCCTACTACGGCGCAAGCTGGGAAGTGTTTCCCGCAGATTCCAGTTTCAACTGGCAACAGCCCTACGATGGCAAAGTCGCCGTCCGCGCCCACACCGTCGGCCACCGCGCCGTGCATGAACTGGGGTTCGACTGGACCATGCAGCCCGACAACCTTTCCATCGTCGATGCCGTCGAACGCGGCGCAGCAAGCGCGGGATTGGTGTGGGGACCGTCGTTGGGCAATCTCGACGTCGAACGAAAGACCAACACCGACCCCCCCCAGGCGCTGCGCTGGAACATGCACCTTGCCTATCAGGCGGACGACGAAGCAATGTCGAGCGCCGTCGACACCGCACTCTCGGCGCCAAGGGTGCAGGACGAAATCGCGGCCCTCCTGGAAAAACACGGCATCCCCCGGCGCGGCCCATTCGAGACCGTCCACACCACCGAAGCCCTGAACGCGTTGTGACGGTTTCTGCAAACGGGGGGAGCGTTCGCGCTGCCCTCGCCATTACGCTCCTCCTCACCCTAACCGCCTGCGGCCCAAGCGAACCGCCTTCCCCGGCCGACGCCTTCCGCAACGACCCGATCGCCATGCAGCGCGGCCGCCTGCTCTACAACGGCACCTGCGGCGGCTATTGCCACGGCAGCTCCCCCGGTCCGCGCGACGCCCCCTATCTTTTCGATTGCACCTGGCTGCACGGTGGCACAGACGCAGACATCTTCCGCGTCATCTCCGAAGGCGTTCCCGAAACCCGCATGGTCTCCTTCGGCGGCAACCTACCCGAAGGCGACGACGACATCTGGCGCCTAGTGGCCTACATCACCAGCCAAACACCGAAATCCTGCTAGCGCGCCCTTGCGGGCGCGTCGGCAGTTTGCTTCGCAAACGTGCCGGTCTGCAGGTTCGCATTCGCTCACCTTTCGACTACGAGCGTGCGCCGTTTCTACGGCGCACGCTCCTAGCGCGGACTGGTGCCTCTGCCCCCCCTCCGACAAACGGCGAGGAACGCCGTTTCTCGACTCCCCCGCAAGGGGGAGTGACAGGAAGGCCCTCGCACTCCCAACAACGGTGGTGGCGCGCACTCTCCTGTCACTCCCCCCTCGCGGGGGAGTCGAGAAAAGCGTCCTCGCTTTTCTCG
>JAPPDJ010000024.1 GCA_028824555.1 Gammaproteobacteria bacterium
AGCCCCGCCCCTACGGGGCCCGTGCCGGCGCGCCCTGACGGGCGCGTTGGCAGTTCGCTTGCGCGAACTGCTGTGCTTCGATGGATTACCTCGGTGCGCTCAAGACGGGCGACCACAAGGGTCGCCCCTACGGGGCCCGTGCCGAATCCGTCGATGCATTCAAGACGGGCGACCACAAGGGTCGCCCCAACGGGCCCGTGCCGAATCCGTTGGTGCGTCGCAACGCATTGCTCAGAGCGTCAGAAGGCGTGCTTCAGGCGCAGGACGAAGGAGCGGGGGCGGTTGGGGCGGGCGCCGAAGGGGCGGTGGGAGACGATGGCGGCTTCGTCCGTCGCGTTGCTGACGAGCAACTGCGCCAGGGTCGCGTTGCTGAACTCGCGGCCGATGGCAAGGTCCAGCAGGAGGAACCCGTCGGCGTGCAGGCCCTTGTCCACGGCCTCGTAGCCAGGTTCCTCGCGCATTTGGCTCTGCCCGCGCACCGCGACGGACAGGGCCCAAGGACCGCTTGCGAGGCGCGCCCCGGCACGGCCGATGTGTTCGGGCAAGTAGGGCAGTTCGTCGCCGCGCTGCACCAACCCCCACTGCGTGAACTGGGACAGGAAGCCGGTTTGGAAGGCCGACTCCGTGTAGGTATAGGTGAACTCGAGCGCCAGCGAAACGGCCCCCGTCAGCGCGAACTCGGTCCAGCCGACGACCTCGGCGCCGGCGATTTCCACCCTTCCGCCGTTGAACTCCTCGCCAGCCTCGCAGCCGCTGTCGCTGACCCGGCACCGACCGAGCAGATTCTCGTAGTCGCTGAAGAAACCAACCGCTTCAAGCCGCGCGAACGGCGTGGCGAAGCGAACGCCGTACTCGAGGTTCAGGCTCTGCTCGGGGTCCACGTCGCGCGAGCCTGGCCCCGCCGGGGAGAAACCTCGATAGGCGCCGGCGAGAAAGCCGAGTCGCTCCGTCGCCTGCCAATGCATGCCGACGCCGGGCGAGAGGACGGATTGGCTGCTTTCCCGACGTGCATCGGCGCGCCGGTCATGGAAGTTGCCGTCGATGTCCTCGTAGCGAACGCCCAGGTTCAGGCGCCATTTCCCGCGCACAATCTCGTCGGCCAGGAACAGGGCGAGAGCATCGGTGTCTGCCTCGTTGACGGTCTTCGAGCCCCGCGCGATGCCATCCCACACCAGGTCGCCGCCAGCCATCAGATACCCGCGCTGGCGGTGGTCGCGCTCCACTTCGTCCCGATGCAGGCGCACGCCAGCCGTGACGTTGTGTTCGAAGTCGCCAGCTAGCCGCGCAAGCGATGCGGTAAGCTGCGCCCCGCGTACGTCGAAGCCGCGGTCGTTGTTGGTCACGTCGAGGGTGTCGGCCAGGGTGGGGGTCGAGTCGATCTCGCCGAGCAGGAGCCCGTATTGCCGTGAACCGCCCGCGCGCGCCAACACCGACTGCAGCGTGGGCCCCGCGAGGAAGCCGTCCACCTTGTTCCACTCCCGCTCGAACCGATTCCAGTACGCCTTGGCGTTCAGACGCAGTCCGTCCGTGACGGCCATGCCGTAGTTGACGTGCGTGAGCGTGTGCGACGACTGGAAATGCGCCAGTTGCGATGCGGGATAGCGCCGCACCGGGTCGCGGTCGAAATCGGCGTCCGTGAGGCCAAGATAGGTCTCGTCCGCATCCTCGTCGGCATAGCCGAGCTTCACCGTGAGCACTTGGTCGCGCTCGCCTTGTGGCTCGAAGCGCCATTTGGCGTCGATGCCGCTGCGAACAAAGCCGGTGTCGCCGCCACCGTCGAGTTCCTTGAAGCCTGTACTGCCGAAGCGCATTCCCTCGAGCAGAATCGCCGAGTTGCCGAACGGCCGCGCATAGGCGCCCTGCACCTTGTGGAAGCCGTGGTTGCCGAGGCTGAAGTCCACCTCGGCCAACGCCTCCTCCGGCACGGGCCGGGTGACGAAGTTCACCGCGCCGCCAACAGTATGCGGGCCGTGGCGGATGGCAGCGGGACCTTTCAGCACCTCCACCGAGTGAATGCGGCTGACGTTGGGCACGTAGTAGGCGGCCGGTGCCGAATACGGCGCCGGCGCGATCAACACGCCATCCTCCATGATGGCGATCTTCTGGCTGCGCTCCGCCGACGCGCCGCGAATGCCAATGTTGGGACGCAGGCCAAAGCCGTCCTCTTCGCGCACGTACACGCCGGGCACGGACGAGAGCACCTGGTTGAGATCCACGTAGTCGAACCGTTCGAGCAACTCCTGATCCACCAGCGTCCCGGACCCGGCAACGCTGTTCTGATCCTCGCGGTTGCCGACCACGACCACTTCCTCGATGACGTCCGCGTCCCCGTCCTCGGCCACTGACGCCCCCTCTTCCGCGCCCACCACGACTCCCGACACGAGCGCAGCCCCGGCCAGCAATGCACCCAAAATCATCGGGTTGCACGATCTCTTCCAGGCGAGCGTTCGGGACATGGCGGCTAATCGTTGTCGGTCTGCGCGCCGCCCGGCACGGAGACGCCGACGATGGTGACGAAGTCGATCTTGAGGTCGTCGGTCACGCGCTTCACCAAACCAAGCAGCGAGCAGGCGGAGAGTTCCGTCGGCGTGTCGGGGCTGGCAAAGGCGTTCATGCATTCCGTGGCGCGGTCCTCCGACTCGATGGCCTGCACCTGCTCATGTAGCGGCGTGTCGATGCCGTCGATGTGGTCGAGGAGCGCCTGCGTATTGGCACGGAACCGCTCCGCCACATCCGGGAAGTCCTCATTGGCGATGAAGTCGTCGAAGCCAAAGCCCTCCCCGCCCTCGAAGAGCGTCTTGAAGGAGGCCGCATTGGCGCGGATGTTCGCAAGCGAGTTGGCGGCATACGGCGACTCGACCAGTTCCGGACACGCGGTCTCGGAACAGTCGTCGTGGATGCCGGTGGGAATGCCGAGCTTGCGGTCCTTGACGAGCAGGTCCAGCGCGAAGATGCCATCGGTCAGGTGCTGCAAGGCATCGCCGGTCGTTTCGGGATCGAGGAACGTGGCGCGGTAGTCGCCGCCGTCGGCAAGCCAGTTCTGCACCAGGTCCGCCGCCGCCTCGGCCGCGTCCTGGGCGATGTCCTGCGCCAAGGTGCAGCGCGCCAAGCGCCGCTCTGACTCATCGAGATCGTTCCAGTCGGCGGTGCTCGGCACCTGCGGCGCGCAGGTGTGCGTGAGGTCGTCGTTGAAGAGGAGGTACTCGATGGCGCCGTAGCCGCGCTGGCTCAGCGCCCGCGAGCGGATGTCGAAGTCGGCGTCGCCAGCAAGCACGACCGAGATGTCCACGCCGCAGGTGCTCAAGGGTGCGTCGGCATAGGAAAGGACGCGCTTGCGCAACGCTTCGGAGTTGTCCGCAGCAGGGCCGAAGACGTGCATTTCCGTCGCCTGCACGGCAGCCATCGCGTCGCGCCAGGCGTCCTGCACGGTGGCCGCCCGGGCATCGTCGGCGTCGGTGCCTATGGCGGCGCAGTGTTCGGCGAGCGGGCCGCCATCCGCGGCGAAGTCGGCCGTCCGCTCCGCCAACGTCTCGTAGTTCGGCACGATCACAGCATCCACGAGGTTGGCCAGCATGGCCTCGGTGCTGAACTCCTGCGTCTCGTCCTCTTCTTCCTCCTCCTGCTGGCCGGCATCCGCGGATGGTGGCGGGCGCTCCGGGTCCGGATCTCGTGAACTATCCACGCAACCCGCGAGAGCAAAGCCAAGAACGGCGCACAGCAAGCCTGCCGCGCGCCGTCCCCCCACAGGCCAGGCGCCCGTGGCCAAGCAGGCGACTACCAATTCATCACCACGTCGTGGTCGAAGCCATACGCCTTCTCGAGGATGTCTCGCGCCTCCAGGAGGTCAGCCGTGTAGTCCATCACCGCATCGCTGGCACTGCCGGAAGGCATAACGCCGCCCTGCGAGCCATCCGCCAACACGGGCGCATCGTCCATGAGCCTCAGGACCTCCTTCAGGCTGTCGACGGTGATGCCGTCCACCGAACCGTCCCGGAACGGCGAGAACGGGCTGAACTGCAGACCGAGCGCAAAGCCCTTCATCTCGCCCCAGTGCTTGGCGAGATTCTTGAAGCCCGCGAGGTCCGCGAAGCTGCCGTCGTCGAAGCCATCCATGTCGCCCATGACATCGTTGATGTAGTGGACGACGGTGGCGGCGATGCACTTCTCCCACGTCACCGTGGCGATCTTGATCTGTTCGTCGAGCGCTTGTTCCGCTTCCGCACTGAGGGAACCGGCCATCGCCGCATTGCCAACGATCTGCCGACCGAGCAGGAATGCACTCATGGCCTCCATCGAGAAGTCCGTCATGCCGTTGCTGCCGCGGTCGCGCTTGGCGCAGTTCTGGGCGTGGCCGAAGACGAACTCGGAGCGCAGGTCAATCACGCCGTCGCCGTCCGTGTCGTGGTAGCCATTGCCCCAGCCGTCGCGACCGCCCTTGGCGGCGGCCTCGTCGTCGGTGTATTCGTTCATGTTGCGGGCGGCGCCATAGTAGCCGAACGCCTCGTCGAACTTGTGCTCGGCGCCGGTGTAGTCCTTGCCGTCGATCCGGGTCAAGTACTCGTGCCAGTCGGTGCTGAGGTAGTCGGCGGTGCCCTGCGAGAATGCCACCGCGCCACCGAGGAACTTCTGCACCAGTTGCTGGTAGTCGCGGCCGTGCGCGTCCACATAGACCACATCGAGCGACACATCGCCGCCGACAGTCGAAATCAGCGGCGAGTTGCCGTCCGACGCCTCCACCGACACGCTGTCGATGAAGTGGTTGACGAGATCGATGGGCATGGCGCCGGCATCGAGGGCATCCCAGCCGAAGAACTCGCCACCGAGCACGTGCTCGGCCTTGTCTTGGCCCGCGGTCTTGCTGCCGAGGTTCTTGCCGGTGCTCACGTCGCCGTAGGTGGGCCCTGGCTTCACCGGCTCGCCGCCAGCGACCGTGAAGTTGTGCGGCGTGTCATCCACACCGTCGCCGGTTATGTAGAAGTTGAGCCGTGCCTTCACGGAGTCTTCCATCCCGACATCTTCCGAGAGGCCGCCGAGCTCGGCCTTCATCGCCGAAATCAGCATTTGCCGCGCCGTCTGGCCCGAGTAGCTGACGGAACTTGCATCGGCGGAGAAGGCACTGTCGTACATGTACGTGCTGGCGATCGGATGGGCATTGTCGCCGACGCCGTTGGCATCGCGGTCTTCGCTCTCGGAGGCGTCGTTCGGGAAGGCATCGCGAGAGTCGATCACGCCGTCGCCGTCGCTGTCGCGATCCTCGGCGGCCGAGTCGTCATCTGCGCCCGAACCTTGCGCCAGGACGCGGTAGCTGCCGGGTGCAGCCGCCGTTACCTTGAGGTAGTAGATGCCGGCTGCCAAGGTGGTGGCAATGTGAAAGTTGCCGTTGCCGGAGTCCGACGCCACGGCCATATCGGAGCTGTCAACGAGGCTGCCGTTGACATTGGCGCCACCGGCGCCACGCATGACGACGTCGGTGCCGCTGTATGGGACATCGACCCGGAACACGTCCACATCGTCGGCGGCTGGCCCGATCCGTCCCGAAGTCATCAAGAGCGCCTGCGGACTGACCGCCGCCAGTTCCGCGTCGCTGAGCAGCCGCAGCAGCGTGGCGGATTCCAGCGTGTCGCCGTGCAGGTCTGCCCGATCGGCCCCCACCCGGACATCCACCGCATAGTCGCCGCTGCCGGAGACGTGCACGTAGTAGATGCCGCCGGAGAGGTCTTGGGTGATGCTGAAGTTGTCGCCGGCGCCGCTGTCCTCGTCGGTCGCGAGCGAGGTGCCGGCGCTGTCCGTCAACTCGCCGCTGGTGTCGTTGGGTCCGCTGGTGCGAATCACTACTGCGGCCTGCCCCACGAGGTCAAAGCGGAAAACGTCCATGTCGCCGGTCGACACAGTGCCGGCCACCGCCGAGCCGATTTCGAGCACTGTGGCAGTCCGAGGACCATCGCCGTGGTCGTCGTGGCCCCCATTGGCCATGGCCGGCAACGCAAGCGCTGCCACGGCGAGGCCAGCGAACGCCCCGCCCCGTGATCGGCGAGACGCCGGCGTGCGGGGTTGGTAGGCGCCACGAGGGCGATGCCGAGTATTCATGGAACGTGCTCCTTGGAACTGTCCTTTGACTTGGCGGCGCAAACTAACGCAAATGATAATGGTTTGCAAATGCGATTGCATCAGCGCGCCGTCACCTCGGGGATTGCGCGATGATGGCGCGACCTAAGCAACGCCCTACGGGATCAAGAAATGGACGCGGAAACCCGACAGGCCATCGAGCACAGCGACTGGAACGGCGTCCGCACGCGGCTGCTCGAACTCCATCGCGAATCCCGTGCCGCCGTGGGACTCGGCACCACCTCGCCGCTCAGCGCCTTGCAGCTCGCGGCACTCCACGATGCAGAGGCCGCGCAACGCCTGCTCGATCGCGGACTGCCTTGCGACGCCCACAGCGCAGCGGCGCTCGGTCGGCTCGACGACCTCCGTCGTCATGCAGGCGACTTCAGCGACCTCGCGGAACACCTGACACCGATGGGATTCGCGCTGCTCAAGGGACGGCTCGACTCGGTGGAGGCGCTGCTAGACGCCGGCGACGATCCAAACCGCCCTTTGCCGCGCATCGGTTTTTTCGTCTGGGAACCCAAGGCGATTGGAAGCGGAACCTGGGCACCGCTGCACATGGCGTCGGCACACGGCTACCACGCAGATGCCGGCGCGACGGTTGCCGCCCTCATCCGCAGCGGCGCACACATGGCCGCTCGCTGTCCACTCGGCGAGACCGCGCTGCATCTGGCCGCGACGTTCGGCTGGCGCCCCGTCTTGGAGTGCCTGCTCGCGAACGGGGCAAACATCGACGAGGGCACCGCGCGCATATCGCCCACCATCCACGGCCTCGCCTCGCCGAAACACGCGCCGGTCGCACACCGCCAGACGCCACTCATGATCGCCGCCCGCGAAGGCGGCGTGGATACGGTGGCATTCCTGGTCGAACAGGGCGCGAGCATCGACGCCAGCGACAGCAACGGCGCCACGGCGCTGCACATCGCGGCAAGGCCGTGGTGGCGGGAGAACGTGGAACTGCTCGAAGCCCTGCTCGCCGCTGGCGCAAGGAGGGACGTTCGGGACAGCCGTGGGCGCACTCCACTCGATCTCGCCCGCGCCGCCGGATTCAGCCAGACCGCCGCGGCACTCGAAGGCAAATGAAGCGCGCCCCATCGGAACGTGCCGCCTTTGGGCTGGAGTGTCCTACACTGCACGCCGCACAAACCGATTGGAGCAATCCATTGAGCCGCATCACCGACGAACCCGGCATCGACCCACGCATCAAGGCCGTCTTCGGCGGCATGCCCACCCTGGCGCAACCCGACGCCGCATCGCGCGAAGAGCTCGTCGCTGCCGCCAACACCGAAGCGGCGCTGGCGCAGGCGAAGGCGTTCGAGGGAATGCTCGATGCCTGCAACACCGAGGAGATCGCCCCGAGCGCTGGCCTCACGTCGAAGACGGTGGAGTTCATCTCGGAGCCGGACGGCAACACGATCAAGGTCTGCATGTTCGTGCCGGAGTCGGGCGGCCCGCACCCGTGCGTGTACTACATCCACGGCGGCGGCATGCAGTCGATGTCCTGCTTTCTCGGCAACTACCAAGCCTGGGGCAAGATCATCGCCGCGCAAGGCGTTGCGGTGGCGATGGTGGACTTCCGCAACGCCCTCACGCCCTCCTCGGCGCCGGAGATCGCGCCGTTTCCCGCTGGCCTCAACGACTGCGTGTCGGGCCTGCGCTGGCTCGCGAAGGAGGGTGCGGGCCACGGCATCGACAGCTCTCAAATCATCATCGCCGGCGAAAGCGGCGGCGGCAATCTCACCCTCGCGACGGGTCTCAAGCTCAATCGAGACGGCGACATCGGCCTCATCAAGGGCCTTTACGCGCTTTGCCCCTACATCGCCGGAAGCTGGCCTCGAGACGATCTGCCTTCATCGTCCGAGAACAACGGCATCCTCTTGGACCTGCACAACAACCGGGGCGCCCTCGCCTATGGCATCGAGGCATTGAACGAAGGCAACCCGCTCGCCTGGCCTGGCTTTGCCACCGCCGACGACGTGCGCGGCCTGCCGCCGACCATGGTGAGCGTCAACGAGTTCGATCCGCTGCGCGACGAGGGCATCGCCTTCTACCGCACGCTGCTCGCCGCCGGCGTCCCGGCAAGCTGCCGCCAGGTAATGGGCACCATCCACGGCACCGAAATCTTCCCCATCTGCTGCCCGGACGTCAGCCGCGAAACCGCCCGCAGCATCGCCGACTTCTGCCGCGGCACAACGCGTCCACAGGCTTAGGGCGCGCTAGGAGGCTGCGCCGTAGGAAACCGCGCAACAGGGAGCGGATGCGTTTGGCCTCTAGCGTCGCCCTCCCTCCGAGAGCTCGCTAATGCCCGCTAGCCATGAGGAGGGCCACCCGAAGAAGGGCGACGCATGCGTCGCCCCTACGGCCCGGGCCATGACACCTTCCTGTAGGGGCGACGCATGCGTCGCCCTATCGAGCAGCCGGGTGCATCGCCGCCAAGTCCGACAGACTACGAGTGGCCGAAGGTGAGCCCTTGCCACTCACGTCGCCCAAGTCCGTGCGCTGGCGTCGACGTTCCTGCGAGGCGATCCCAGACCGCCAAGGCAGAGCCGAGGTTGCAATGCCCATGCTCGCGGCTGTGGTGCAATTGGTGCTGGGCAGGGCTCACGAACCAGCGCTCCAGGCGGCCGAAGGTGAGCCAGACGTGTGAGTGGCGCAGGTTCGCCCCGGCGACGTTGAAGAGGAAGCCCGCGAGCCCCACGCCCAGGATGTCGAAGGCGGCGAAATCGCGGCCGAAAAGCCAGATGGCAGTGCCGCTGACCAAGCCGAACACCACGAGACTGCGCACGAAGTACAGACCATGCTCGACCGGGTGAACGCGAAACAGGGTCAGCGGCGTCAGCACCAGCGCGCTGTGATGAACCCTGTGAAAGCGCCAAAGCGCGGCACATCGGTGCATGGCAAGGTGCAGGAGGAAGCGGCTCAAGTCCTGCGCCACGAAAATCGTCACGCTGTAGATCGTGGCAATGGCCAGCCAAGGCAGCTCAAGCTCCGGCGCGTCGCCGAGATTCCGCTGCAGGAAGCGCCCCACCACCAGCGTCGCCGCCAGATGGCTGCCGAGAAGCGGCACCAGCAGCAATACGCGCAGGAAGTGGTTGAAGAACATGAGCGAGACATCGACCGCGCTTGAGGCATGAAGCCAATACCTGCGGTCGAAGAGCGCCCTGACCTGCGCCCGAATGTCAAACCGACGGGCCTCGATCGACACGGCGAGCGACGCCAGCAACGCCGCGGAAACGAGGCAGCCCCAGAAAACCCGCTTCGCAGGGTCCAACGGGAACGCCAGGGGGCCAAGCCCAGCCTCAAGCCACAAAACGTCCGGCATCCGTCACCGCCTCGGGCAGCCAGGGCAAGGAATGTGCATGGGCGAAGCGTGAATGCCTTGACCGGTTAACCGCGAAGGCGCTGCACCCTATCGACAATCGTAACGATTTGCAAAACCATTCTTCCTCCTGTGCCGGCTCGTGGTGGCGCGGCATGTCATAGTCCCAAGAGAAGAGGCCGTACCCCAGAATCGGCTTACAAGGCGCGCAAGGAGGTGGAAAAACGATGACGCGAGCCAGGCGCCGGTTCGGCATCGCGGCCGCTGTCGCGGCTTCAGGCTTGCTCGTCGGCTGCGAGAGATCCACGCCGCCGACGCAAGAACCGCCGCCAGCCCCCGCAACCCATCGGCTGAGCGTCGTGCAAGGCGCTGGCGACGGCGTGTACGTCGAAGGACAGATCGTTGCCGTCATTGCCGATGCACCCCCGGAGCACTACACCTTCAGCCATTGGTCCAGCAATGCCGGTGGCGCATTCGGCGACGATCGCGCCGCCCGCACCAGCTACCAGATGCCGGGCAACGACGTCACCGTCACCGCAAACTTCCTCCCCGGCACAGTCACGGGCGGCGAGGCTTCCGCCGCGCGACGTTGGAACGAAGTGCTTTTGCACGCAATTCGCGGCGACTACGCCCGCCCCACCGTGCACGCCCGCAATCTCTTTCACGTCGCCGCCGCCGTGTACGACGCCTGGGCCGCATACGACGACGACGCCACTCCGTGGCTGCTCGGAACCGATCCGTGCCCGCTCGACGACGAGGCCTTTGGTGTCGCCGCCGCCAGCGCCCCCCGTGCCGCGCGGCCGGATGCTCTCAGCTTTGCCGCATCCCGGATCATCGAGCCTCGCTTCCGCGACTCCCCCCCGGCCGCACGCCTCGCCCGCCAC
>JAPPDJ010000179.1 GCA_028824555.1 Gammaproteobacteria bacterium
GTGTTCTGCGCGCCTTGCGGCGCGATGGAGGGCGGGACGCCCTCCCTCCGAGGGCTCGCTATTCGTCGCCGACGGCCCTCGCGAGCCTTTCGTTGGCGGCGATGAAGTCCTCCATGAACTCGTACACTACCTGCCGGGTGGTCTGGATCGAGTTCATCAGACCCACGCCCTGGCCGACGAAAGACGTCGCCAAATGCCGCGCTCCCTCGTGGCCGCCTTCGGCGAGCTTCGTCACCTTCGCCAAGGCCGGCTCGCTCACCAGCGACTGCAACGGCATCGGCAGCGGCTGCGGGGCTTCCTCCGACTCCCAGGCATCGGTCCAGGGCGAGCGCAACTGGCGCGAATACTTGCCGGTGCGGGCCTGCGAGCGAACCGTCTGGCGCGAGTTCGCGGCGACGTACTTCTCCTTGATGACGGGGGAGGTTTCCGCCTCCGCCGTCGTCAGCCAGACCGAGCCGGTCCACGCTCCGGCAGCACCCATCGCCATGCAGGCCGCCATCTGCCGGCCGGTGACGATGCCGCCGGCCGCCAAAACCGGCGCCGGCTTGCCGTGTCGCTCGATGGCCTCGATCACCTCGGGCACCAGCACCATGGTGGAGACCTCGCCGCAATGGCCGCCAGCCTCCGTGCCAGCCACCACCAACAGTTCCACCCCAGCGTCAACCTGTTTGATGGCGTGCTCCTTGGCACCCACCAACGCGGCCGCCACCACACCTCGGCTCTTGGCCATCTGAAGCATGTAGGTCGGCGGCACGCCCAGGGCGTTGGCGATCAGGCGAATCGGGTGCGAGAAGGCGACATCGATGATGTTGCCGGCGCGCTGCTTGGTGAGGAAGCCGCCGCTGGCGCCGCGCTGGTGCTGATAGACGTCCGAGGTGTCGATGTTGTGCTGGGCGAGGATGCCGCGAGCGAAATCGCGGTGCTCGTCGGGCACCATGTCGAGGGTCTCGTCGGGCGTGGTGTCGTCCGTCACCGCCATGCTGGTGGGGGCGATGAGGTCCACGCCATAGGGCTTGCCGTCGATGTGCTCGTCGATCCAGTTGAGCTCGATCTCGAGCGTCTCCGGGCCATAGCCGGCGGCGCCAAGCACACCGAGCCCGCCAGCCTTCGACACCTCCACCACCACGTCTCGGCAGTGGGTGAAGGCCACCAACGGGAAGTCGATCCCGAACATTTCGCAAACCGGTGATTGCACGGCTCGCCCCTCCTCCATTCGCAAGTGGGCGGGCATCGTAACAGCCACCGCGCTTCGCGGCACCGGCGCGCCCGTAAGGACGCGTAAACTAGGCGGCATGAATGCCGAAGTCGCGCCCTCCGTCCTGCCGCCTGAACTCGCCGAGATGCCGTTCGACAACCGCTTCCTCGAAGCGCTGCCGGGAGACGACGAGGCGGAAAACTACCGCCGCCAGGTGGCTAACGCGTGCTGGTCTGCCGTGGCACCGACGCCGGTGGCGGAACCAAAGGTCGTGGCGGTCTCGCCGGAAGCCGCGGCGCTCCTCGACTTGCCGGATCGCGTTTGCGAATCCGAGGCTTTCGCGGCGATCTTCGCCGGCAACCAGCTTGCGCCGGGCATGGAACCCTACGCCACCTGCTACGGCGGCCACCAGTTCGGCAACTGGGCCGGCCAGCTCGGCGACGGGCGCGCCATCAATCTCGGGGAAATCGTCAACCGCAAGGGCGAGCGCTGGGCGCTGCAGCTCAAGGGCGCTGGCCCCACGCCCTACTCCCGCACCGCCGACGGCCTCGCCGTGCTGCGCTCGTCGCTGCGCGAGTTCCTCTGCAGCGAGGCGATGTTCCACTTGGGGGTTCCGACCACGCGCGCGCTGTCGCTCATCCTCACCGGCGAGGAGGTGGTGCGGGACATCCTCTACGACGGCCATCCGGCGCCGGAACCTGGTTCGGTGGTGTGCCGGCTTGCGCCCTCTTTCACGCGCTTCGGCCACTTCGAGATGCTTGCGGCGCGTCGCGAGACGGAGTTGCTGCGACGGTTTGCGGATTTCACCATCGACACGGACTTCCAAGAGCTCGAATCGCCCTCCGAAGGGCCGGATCGCTATCTCGGCTGGTTCGCCGAAGTGGTTTCGCGCACCGCCCACATGGTGGCGGAATGGATGCGGGTCGGCTTCGTGCACGGCGTGATGAACACCGACAACATGTCCATTCTCGGGCTCACCATCGACTACGGCCCCTACGGCTGGCTGGAGGACTACGACCCCGGCTGGACCCCGAACACCACCGACGCCGCCACCCGGCGCTACCGCTACGGCCAGCAGCCAGCCATCGCCCAGTGGAACCTCGTGCAACTCGCCAACGCCATCTATCCGCTGGTCGGCGACGCGAAGCCGCTCGAAGAGGCGCTCGCGATCTACGCGAAGGAATACACGGCGCGCTGGCAGGAGGTGCTGGCGAGCAAGCTGGGGCTCGTTGCGCTGGACCCGGCCGGCGACGCGGCGCTGGTGAAGGAGATGTTCGCGCTGTTGCAGGCAGTGGAAACCGACATGACGATCTTCTACCGCCGCCTTGCGGATGTGGACCTGGCGACGTGCGAGCCGACGCCGCTCGAAGATGCCTGGTACGTTCCCACCCAAGCCACCCCCGCCCTGCGCGAAAGGCTGCAAGGCTGGCTGTCGCTATACGCCAGCAGGGCGCGGCAAGACGCCGTATCCCTGGCAGAACGGCGAGCGCGCATGAACAGCGTCAATCCCAAATATGTCCTGCGCAACTACATCGCCCAACTCGCCATCGACAAGGCCGAGACCGGCGACTTCACCTTGGTACGCGAGCTGCTCGACGTCCTGCGCCACCCGTACAACGACCAGCCGGAACGAGAGGAATACGCGAAGAAGCGCCCCGACTGGGCCCGCAACCGCCCAGGCTGCTCAATGCTCTCCTGCAGCTCCTGATTCGGCACGGGCCGTAGGGGCGACCCTTGTGGTCGCCCGTCTTGAATGCACCGAGGAATGCGTCGAGCACAGCAGTTCGCGCAAGCGAACTGCCAACGCGCCCGCCAGGGCGCGCAGGGACGGGACAAGCCCGCCCCTACGAGGCCCGTGTTGAGTTCGCCAGTTGATGCGTGCGGCGGGAGGGTCGCGTTTCGAGGCCAGGGCGCCTCCCTTCCTGTCACTCCCCCCTCGCGGGGGAGTCGAAAGCGTCCTCGCTTTCGGAGGGGGGGCTTGGGAGGTCGGCGGATGAACTCGACCAGCCCCCCCCTCCGAGAAAAGCGAGGACGCTTTTCTCGACTCCCCCGCAAGGGGGGAGTGACGGGAGGGAGCTCCGTTCCGGGATTGCGGTGAGGGCGAGGCGGGGAATGTTCAAACGTACCGATGGATTCGAGACGGGCCCCGCAGGGGCGGGGCTTGTCCCGGGCTTGTGCCCGCCCGTCTTGATCCCACCCTAGCAAAATCAACCAAGCTCCCGGGCAACGTCCTCCATGGCCGCGTCGGCGCGCTGGGCCGCTTCGTCGATGACGGATTCGTCCATCACCGTCGATAGGCAGATCATGCCGCGGGAGGCAAACATCAGGCCGTGGTTGAGGGCGGCTAGGTGTAAGGCGGACATGCGATCTGGGCCCTCGCCCTCGGCCGCCTCGTCGCTGAAGTACAGCTGAAGCAGGGAGCCGCAGCGGTTGAGGGCGAGCGGCAGGCCGTGTTGGCCAGCGCTGCGCGCAAGAGAAGCCTCCAGGCGTTCGCCGAGTTCCTCCATGACGCGGATGCGCTCCGCCGTCAGTTCGCGCACCGACACCAGCCCCGCCGTCATGGTCACCGGATTGCCGTTGTAGGTGCCGGAGTGCATGCCGCGCGGGTTTTCGGGATCGAAGATCTCGAGGTACTCGCGCTTGCCGCCGACGCCGCCGACCGGAAAGCCGCCGCCGATCAGCTTTCCGAGCATGGTGAGGTCCGGCTCGATGTCGACCAGCGACTGGGTTCCGCCCGTGGCCAGGCGAAAGGCGATCACTTCGTCCAAGACCAGCAATGCCCCGGCGGCGTGGGCTGCGTCGCGCACCCGGGCGAGAAACTCCGGCGTCGCGCGGATGACCCCGCCGGCGCCCATCACCGGCTCGAGCACCACGGCGGCGATGTCGTCCCCGTGTGCGGCCAGCGCCGCTTCGAAGCTCTCGGCATCGTTGTAGGTGGCAAGCAGCGTGCGGTCCTTGGCCCGATCCGGATAGAGCCCAGGCGCCGACCCCACCTCGAACTCCTCGAGGCTGCCGTGATAGCCGTGGCGCGCCATCAGCACCTTGGTGCGGCCCGTGACCGTGCGGGCGATCTGCAACGCCAGCATTCCGGCTTCCGTGCCGGAGTTGGTGAAGCGGACGCTCTCGAACGAGGCGACGCGCTCGATCAAGGTCTCGGCGAGTTCCGTCTGCCACTCGTTGTTCGCGACCCAAGCCGTGCCCAGGCCAATCTGGCGCGAGACCGCCTCCAGGATCGGCGGATAGGCATGGCCATGCACCAGCGAGGTGAAGTTGTTGATGAAGTCGAGATACTCGCGCCCATCCACATCCACGACCGTCGCGCCTTCCGCCCGCACCAGGGTCAAGGGATAGGGCCGGTGGTAGGCCGCGCCGCGGGAGTTGCCGCCCACTACGCTCGCGTGGGCACGCTTCTGCGCCGCACTGCTTCCGCGCGTGTTGCTCTCGTATGTCGCAAGGATGCTCATCGGTTCCCCTTCACCGTGTCCGAAACCGCGTCTTGCGACGCGTCGGAGGGCGAGACGCCCTCAAAAAAGGGCCCTTCCGCCTCCGTAGGGGCGGAGCTTGTCCCCGCCCGTGCTGGCTAACTCCCCACCAGCCGCAGGAACTCCGAGCGCGTCGGCGGATTGTCCCGAAAGCTGCCGAGCATCACCGAGGTCTGCATCGACGAGTGCTGCTTGGCGACGCCGCGCATGGACATGCACAGGTGCTGCGCCTCGACGATGACGCCAACGCCGGCGGCGCCGGTCACGTCCAGGATCGTCTGCGCGATCTGCTGCGTCAGGCTTTCCTGGATTTGCAGCCGCCGCGCATACATGTCGACGATGCGCGCCACCTTGGACAGGCCCAGCACGCGCCCCTGCGGCAGGTATCCCACGTGGCACTTGCCGAGGAACGGCAGGATGTGGTGCTCGCAGAGGGAGTAGAGCTCGATGTCCTTGACGATGACGATCTCGTCGAGGTCGGACTCGAAGAGGGCATTGTTGACCACCTCGTCCACGCTCTCGCCGTAGCCCTTGGTGAGAAAGGAAATGGCTCGCGCGGCGCGCTCGGGGGTGCCGAGCAGGCCGTCACGGCCCGGGTCCTCGCCCAGTTGCTCGAGAATCGAGCGATACAGGTCCGTCAACTCCGCAACCGACCGACCGTCCGCAATCGCGCGGCTGGCGGAAGTCTCGTCAAACTCCGCGTTCATGCCGCAGCCAGCGCCTGCAAGAGTTCCGTGGTGCGGGCGAAGGAGCCCCGGCTGTCGTCCCCGGCGGGATAGATGCTGGCGATGACTTCGGTGGCGCCGGCGTCGAAGAACGCCTGCAACTGCGCCGTCACGTCGTCCTCGTTGCCGACCACGGCGATCTCGCCGGCCTGGTCGATGCCCTCAGCATCGAGCTGGCGACGATAGTTCGGCAGCATGCCGTAGCCCTGGAAAATCTGCACGGCGCGGGCCGTCGCCTGCGCCTTGTCGTCGTGGACGCACACCGGCAATCCCACCACCACGCGGGGCGCGCCCCGGCCTGCCGCCGAGGCGGCCTGGGTGATGCGCGGAACCGTGCTGTCGGCGATGGTGCGCGGCCCGACCATCCAGGTGACGGTGCCGTCCGCGACCTCGCCGGCGGCCTTCAGCATCAGCGGCGCCAAGGCCGACACCACAACGGTAAGGGGCGACGCTTCCGGGCACGCAAAGCCGGTCTTGACGCGATACATCTCGCCCTCGAAGTCCACCCGTCCCTCGGCGCCCAGCTCCTTCAGAATCGTGACGTATTCGCGCATGTGCCGCGCCGGACGGTCGTAGGCAAGCCCCAATGCTTCAATGCCAGGGCGGTGCGAAGGCCCGACCCCAAGCACCAGCCTGCCGCCGCAGAGCGCATTCACCGTCGCGGCCTGCTGCGCGAGCGCGCTTGGATGGCGCGGATAGCTCGGCACCACCGCCGTGCCGAGCTCGATCTGGCTCGTGGCCTGGCCCGCGAGCGCCAGCATGGTGAGGGCATCGAACGTGCCCACCTGCGGCGTCCAATAGCTGGCGAAGCCCTGCTCCTCCATCTGCACAATCTCGTCCACCAAGCTCGTGAGCGGACGACCCCGGCGCACGTTGCCGCCATAGATACCGATTCTCATGCCTTGTTCCTGTCCTTGCGATCCATCCAAAAAGACGAGCCACCCAAGGCGTGTATTGCCCCACACGGCTGCAAGCGGTCATGATAAAGCCATCGACGCACACGGGAGCCTTCAGCCGGGGAAGCTTTCCCCAGCCGATGACGCGCAAGGAAGTACCGCGCCGCTCCCGTTCGTCAGATGCGTACACACATAGGGAGGGGTCCCGGATGGCCAAGAAACGACTCACTGTCGCCGTGATCGGCGCCGGCGGCAACATGCGCGGCGCCCACGTGCCCCGCATCGAAAGGGACGGGTTCGCCCGCATCGTCGGCGCGGCCGATCCGGTGACCGAGCAGATCGACCGCTTCACCGCGCGCGCTGGCTACGAGGTGCCAGCCTTCTCGGACTGGCGCGAGATGCTCGCCGAAACCGAATCCGACGCCGTCTTCATCAGCACGCCGCACAGCGACCACCACGCGCAGATCAAGGCCTGCCTCGACGCCGGACGCCATGTGTTGGTGGAAAAGCCCATGGTGCTGACGCCGTCGCACGCCCGCGCGACGCTGCGCAATGCCGAAGCGGCGAAGCGGATGCTGGTGGTCGCCTACCAGCGCCACTGGATGCCTGAGTATGTCTATGCCCGGGAACTCATCCGCAAGGGCACCCTAGGCGAGATTCGCGGCGTGGTCGGCTACGTCACCCAGAACTGGGGCGCACTGGGCGGCTGGCGACTCGATCCGGAGAAGTCCGGCGGCGGCATGTACATGGACACCGGCAGCCACCTGGTCGCCTCGATGCTGTGGATGACGGGCCTGCAGCCCGCCAAGGTGTCCGCAACCTTCGACAACGCCCGCCGCCCGGTGGACATCAACGCCGCCGTGCAGATCGCCTTCAAGGGCGGCGCCGTCGGCACCCTGACCACCATCGGCAACGCCTCCCGCCACGACGAACGCCTGATGATCTCCGGCAGCGACGGCTGCCTCATCCTCCACCTGCACCAATGGCAAGTGCGCTCCATGCTGCTGAACGACGAGCCGGTGACCGTGCCGAAGCGCATCCGCCCCGACACGCCCGACAACGCGTTGTTCCGCTGGATCCGCACCAACGGTAAGGGCTACGAAGCGCCGGAGTTCGCCTTGCAGGTCTCGCGCCTGACCGAGGCGTCCTATCGTTCGGCGGAGGAGAAAGCGCCGGTCACAGTGCGCCGCTAGGGGCCTCGTAGGGGCGACCCTTGTGGTCGCCCGTCTTGAACGCACCGACAAACTCGGCAAGGAAGGAGACGACCTTGTCCCACGAGCCCCCTCTCGAATTCAAGACGGGACGGGACAAGCCCGTCCCCTACGGGACCCGTCTTGAACGCACCGACGGACTCCGCACGAAACGCACCGGCGGACTCGGCACGGAACGCACCGGCGGATTCGGCACGGGCCCGTAGGGGCGACCCTTGTGGTCGCCCGTCTTGAACGCACCGAGGAGCTCGTCGAAGCACAGCAGTTCGCGCAAGCGAAACTGCCAACGCGCCCGCCAGTGCGCGCCGGGACGGGACAAGCCCGTCCCCTACGAGGAGTGCGTTTGAAACGCGCCAATGGATTCGACACGGGCATCGTAGGGGCGGGGCTTGTCCCCGCCCGTGTTGAATGCGCCGATGGACTCGGAACGGCCTAGTCCGTGCCGCCCTGCTCGTCTGGTTCCAGCTTCAATGAAGCCGAGTTCATGCAGAACCTCGCACCGGTCGGCGGTGGGCCATCCGGGAACACATGCCCCAAATGCGCGTCGCAGCGAGCGCAGAGGACTTCGACGCGCACCATGAAGTGGGAACGATCCTCGCGCACGGAAACGGCGTCGTTGCTGACGGGCTGGTAGAAGCTGGGCCAGCCGCAGCCAGCGTCGAACTTGGTGTCGGATTCGAACAGCGGAGCGCCGCAGCAGCGGCAGTTGTAAGCACCTTCCGTGGTGGTGGCCCAGTATTCGCCGCTGAAGGGGCGCTCGGTGGCGGCGTGGCGGGTGACTTCGTACTCGACGGGCGTGAGCTGATCGCGCCATTCCTGATCGGACTTGACGACCTTCGCCGGTGCTGCGGGAGCTTCGCCGTTTTCCTTGCTGCCCATGCCAATGCTCTCCTTGCGGTTCGGTCCTCGCCCTATGGCGATGCTACCATTCGCGCCGCCGAAGAGGACCCCCCATGACCGACGCCGACGAAGCCGCATTGCGCCTGACGCCCATTGGCCAGACGCCGGTTTACAAGTCCACCAAGCTCGCCGATGTCTGCTACGACATTCGCGGCCCTGTGCAGACCGAAGCGCATCGGCTCGAGGAGGAGGGCCACCGCGTCCTCAAGCTCAACATCGGCAATCCGGCGCCGTTCGGCTTCGAGGCACCGGAGGAAATCCTCCGCGACGTGATTCACAACCTGCCGGGTTCGCAAGGCTACTGCGATTCCAAGGGGCTCTATTCGGCGCGCAAGGCGGTGATGCAGGAATGCCAGCGCATTGGCATCGATGGGGTGGACATCGACGACATCTTCATCGGCAACGGCGTTTCCGAACTCATCGCCATCGCCTTGCAGGCACTCCTCAACGACGGCGACGAAGTGCTGCTGCCGGCGCCCGACTACCCGCTCTGGTCGGCGGTGGTGCGGCTTTGCGGCGGCGTGCCGGTGCACTACCGCTGCGAGGAGAGCGAAGGCTGGGCCCCGGACCTCGACGACATCCGCGCCCGCACCACCCGGCGCACGCGGGGGATCGTCGTCATCAACCCCAACAACCCCACGGGCGCCGTGTATCCGCGCAAGGTGCTGGAGGGGGTGACGGAATGGTGCCGCCGCCGCGGTCTCGTGCAGTTCGCGGACGAAATCTACGACAAGGTGGTGTACGACGACGCCAAGCACCACCCGCTGGCAGCGCTCTCGACCGATGTCCTGACGATCACCTTCAACGGCCTGTCAAAGGCATACCGCGCCGCCGGCTTCCGCAGCGGCTGGATGGTGGTGAGCGGGCCCACCGAACGCGCTTCCGACTACATCGAGGGAATCAACATCCTCGCCTCCATGCGCCTGTGCGCGAACGTACCGGCCCAGCACGCAATTCAGACGGCGCTTGGCGGCTTCCAGAGCATCAGCACCCTGATCGCCCCCGGCGGCCGCCTCTACGAGCAGCGCACGCTAGCCTGGCGGATGCTGAACGAAATCGAAGGCGTCAGCTGCGCCCGCCCCGACGGCGCCCTCTACCTCTTCCCGAAACTGGACCCGGCCCGCTTCCACATCACCGACGACGAACGCTTCGTGCTGGATCTCTTGCTGAAGGAGAAGATCCTCCTCGTCCAGGGCACCGCCTTCAACATCCCCACCCCAGACCACTTCCGCATCACCTTCCTCCCCCACGTGGACGAACTAGAAGACGCCTGCGCCCGCATCGGAGCGTTCCTGGACGGCTATCGACAATAGGGGCGACCCTTGCTTGTGGTCGCCCGTCTTGAACGCATTGGTGAGTTCGGCACGGCCCTCGTAGGGGCGACCCTTGTGGTCGCCCGTCCTGAACGCATTGGTGGATTCGGCACGGCCCCCGTAGGGGCGACCCTTGTGGTCGCCCGTCCTGAACGCATTGGTGGATTCGGCACGGCCCCCGTAGGGGCGACCCTTGTGGTCGCCCGTCCTGAACGCATTGGTGGATTCGGCACGGCCCCCGTAGGGGCGACCCTTGTGGTCGCCCGTCCTGAACGCATTGGTGGATTCGGCACGGCCCCCGTAGGGACGACCCTTGCGGTCGCCCGTCTCGAATGCCCCGACCGCCGCCGGATTGCGCGCCTGTCGGCGCGA
>JAPPDJ010000041.1:0-9514 GCA_028824555.1 Gammaproteobacteria bacterium
GTGGCGTAGCTTGCCATGTTGCGCAGCACCAGCAGGCTGCCGCCTTCGGTGTCGGCGCCGGCGCGAATCGTCACCTGAACGTCCTCGAAACCGGCGTCCAAAAGGTGGCCGCGCAAGCCGCGGCCGATTTCCGGTTCCTTGAACGCGGGTGCGGCGGCGGCGAAGAAGCGTTCCGTCACGGCCCTGCCCCAGGGCTCGACGATGACGAAGCCCCAGTCGCTGTCGATGGCGAGCAGGCGGCCGCCGGGTTCGATCACGCGGTGGAACTCCGCCAAGGTGGCGGAGAGGTCGGGCACATATTCCAGCACGTTCTTGCAGAGGGCCCGGTTGACGGCGCCGTCGGCGAGGGGGATGTGGCCGTCCTGCAACAGGTGGAAGGAGACGTTGTCGGTGCCGGCGGCACGGCCCGTGGCGTCAGCGACGAAGCGGGCGTTGATGTCCACGCCATGCACCTGTCCGCCCGGCACGACCATCTCGGCCATGCCAATCGAGACGAAGCCGGGGCCGCAGCCGTAGTCCATCACCCGGCAGCCCGGCGCGAGTTCCAGCAGAGCGAGGAGTTCCGCATGACCTTCCCGCCACACGAACATGCGCTCGTAGCGCTCGATGCGTTCGTCCTCGATCGTGCACCAGTGATCCGTGTGGTAGGTCTTTGCGTCCATGCCGGGTGGGTCTCCTGTCGCTAATCCGCCGTTGTCGGTATTCTCGCACCGTGGCCACGCAGGAACACATCGCCTCGCGCGCGGACGACGACTGGGAGTTCGAGCAGCAGGAATGGATCGAGGCGCTCGCCGGCGTGCTCTCCGAGAGAGGCGGCGAAGGCGCCAAGAAGCTGATGAGCCGGCTGCAGCACGAGCTGTCGCGGGCCGGCGTTGTGCTCACGGACGCGGCGCTCAACACCCCCTACAAGAACACCATTCCCTTGCGCGACCAGCCCCCGTATCCGGGCGACATCGAACTCGAAACGCGCATCGAGAACATCCTGCGCTGGAATGCGGCGGCGATGGTGCTGCAAGCCTACGACAGCGGCTCCGGCGTCGGGGGCCACATCGCCACCGATCTTTCGGCCGCAACCACGGCGGAAGGGGGGCACAACCACACCTCTCGCACCAAGAAGCACGACTACGGCGGCGATCAGGTGCATTTTCAAGCGCACACGTCGCCCGGCATCTACGCCCGCGCCTTCTTCGAGGGCAGGCTCGGCGAAGAGGAGCTTGCCAACTTCCGCCGCGAACTCGCCGACGGCGGCGGCCTGCCTTCCTATCCGCACCCGCGCCGGATGCCCTGGTTCTGGCAGATGCCCTGCGCCAGCATGGGGCTTTCGACACCGAGCGCCATCTATCAGGCGCGCTTCGCCAAGTATCTCGAGCATCGGGGGCTCAAGGCCAAGAACGGCGGCAAGATCTGGACCTTCATCGGCGATGGCGAATCGGACGAGCCGGAGGTGCTCGGCACCATCAACATCGCCGCCCGCGAGCGCCTCGACAACTTCGTGCTGGTGGTGAACTGCAACCTGCAACGCCTTGACGGCCCGGTGCGAGGCAACGGCAAGATCATCCAAGAGCTCGAACGGGCCTTTCGCGGGGCAGACTGGCACGTCATCAAGGTGATCTGGGGCGGGGGCTGGGACGTGCTGCTCGAACGCGACGTGGACGGCATCCTCGAAGCGCGGATGGAGCAGGCGGTGGACGGCGACTACCAGATGTACACCGTCTCGCCCGGCGATTTCGTGCGTGAGCATTGGGTGGAGGACAATCCTGCGCTCAAGCGCCTGATGAGCGCCCTCACCGACGAGGAGATCCGCTCCATCCGCCGTGGCGGCCACGACCACAAGAAGATCTACGCCGCCTTTCGCCAGGCCCAGCAAGTGACCGGCAAACCTTGCGTGCTGCTGCTCAAGACCGTGAAGGGAGACGGCTTGGGGCCCCGCGTCGAGGGCAGCAACACGGTGCATCAGAAGAAATTCCTCTCCGCCGACGAGCGACGCGGGCTGGCGCACCGGCTCGGCGTCGTCATGGCCGAGGACGACATCGACCGCGCGGCGTTCTACCGGCCAGAACCCGACAGCCCCGAGAGCCAATACCTGATCGAGCGACGGCAAGCGCTGGGCGGGTTCGTTCCCGAACGCAAGGTACGCTGCCCCGCACTTGCGCCGCCGCCCTTGGACCTCTTCCGCGATATGCTCGAAGGCACCGGCGAGCGCGCCATATCCACCACCATGGCGATGGTGCGGATGCTGCAAAAGCTGCTCCGCGACGATGCGCTCGCGCGTTACATCGTCCCCATCGTGCCGGACGAGGCGCGCACCTTCGGCATGGACGGGTTGTTTCCGCAGGCTGGCATCTACTCGCCGGAAGGACAGCACTACCAGCCGGTGGACGCCGGCACCATTGCCCCGTATCGAGAGGCCGAGGACGGCCAAATCCTTCAGGAGGGCATTTGCGAGACCGGCGCCATGGCGTCGTTCCTCGCCGCCGGCACCGCCTACGCCAACTACGGCCTGCCCATGGTGCCGTTCTACATCTTCTATTCCATGTTCGGCTTTCAGCGCGTAGGCGACATGATCTGGGCCGCCGGCGACATGATGTGCAAGGGCTTCCTGCTCGGCGGCACCTCCGGACGCACGACCCTGAACGGCGAAGGCGTGCAGCATCAGGACGGCCACTCGCATCTCATGGCCGCCACCATTCCCAACCTTGTCAGCTACGACCCCGCCTTCGCCTTCGAGCTCGCCGTGATCGTCACCGACGGCATCCGCCGGATGTACGCCGAGCAGGAGGATGTCTTCTACTACCTCACCCTCACCAACCAGAACTACGCCATGCCGCCGATGCCGGACGGCGCGGAAGAGGGCATCGTCCGAGGCATGTATGCGCTGCACCGAACCGCCGATGCCGACGTGAATCTGCTCGGCAGCGGCGCCATCATGGACGAGACCCTGGCAGCAGCGGAACGCCTGCGCGGCTTCGGCCATCGCGTCAACGTGTGGAGCGTCACCAGCTACACCGAACTCGCCCGCCAGGGCATGGCGGCGGAACGGGCACAGCTAGTGTCCGCCGGCGACTCCGACGAACGCCCCTACGTCGAGACGCTGCTCGAAGGCGAAGAAGGCATCTTTGTGGCCGCCTCCGACTACATGAAGGCCCTCCCCCTCTCCATCACGCGCTGGCTGCCAAACGCCTGCACCGTCCTCGGCACCGACGGCTACGGCCTTTCCGAATCCCGCGAGGACCTGCGCGACTACTTCGAAGTCTCTCGCGACTGGATCGCCTTCGCGGCTCTGTCAACCCTGGCCCGCGCCAACCGCGCCAACGTGCAGGACGCGCTGTCGTTCGCGAAGGAAGCTGGGCTCGATCTGGAGAAGACGGTGCCAGCCTGAACCCATTTCGCCAGTTGACACTCTGTCCGGCGAAATCTAATCTTTTCGGCAGATGTCGAGATGATGGGTGAAGTCATCATGGACGAGCAAAAACGGCGTGACCGCCGTCCAGCCGCGGACTCGCGCACCGGACGCGTCTGGGACGTCGCGGACGAAATCACCCGAGAACAGGGTCGCAAGGCCACCCGACGCGAAGTGATGGACCGCATAGTCGCCGAAGGCGGCAACGAAAACACCGCTTCCACCCAATACCAGCGCTGGAAGACCGCCCAGGATTCCGAGGTGCGCGAAGAAAGGGCCACCTACATCGCTTCGTCGGACACCGCCGACGGACCGTGCATCGACCCGCGCTGGCTCAAGATCGCCGACGACGGCAGGTTGCTGATCCCCACCGACATGCGCGCCGCCATGGGCATCGAAGACAACGTGATTCACGCTCGCGTCGAGAATGGCGAGTTGCGGCTCTTGAGCCGGGACGGTGCGGTGAAGCGTGTCCAGCGGATGGTTGCGCCCTACCGCGGCTCGGGAAGCGTGGTCGACAGCTTCATCGCGGAGCGCCGGGCCCTCTGGGGAGAAGAGGATTAGAGAATGGCTGCAGTGCTCGACAGTTCCGCAGTGCTTGCGATGCTATTCAAGGAACCGGGTGCTCGGCTTGTTGCGTCGAAGATCAGCGATGCAGCCATTTCGACCGTCAACCTCGCGGAAGTGGTCTCAAAACTGATCGACGAAGGCTTCGCGCCTGCCGAGGCACGTCGAACAGCGCAATCGATACCAATGCAGGTGCACCTGTTCGACACGGAAAGTGCAGTCCAGACAGGTCTCCTCCGCGCTGCCACCCGCGCCCACGGTCTATCGCTCGGCGACCGTGCCTGCCTTGCATTGGCCGCACGCCTCGAAGTCGAGGCCATCACGGCTGATCGGGCGTGGAGCGGAGCGGATGTCGGCGTGGACATCCGCCTGATCCGCTGAACGGAGGGCGACGCAAGCGTCGCCCTCCGCCTTACGCTTTACTGCCGTGGACGCGGTGCTCTCGGCGCACGCGGGTGCGCGGCCGACATGTCCATCAATCGGTCGATGTGCGGCGTGAGATCTTCGTAGGTCGCGCCGGCGCCGAGCTCCACGGCGTCGTTCACCCAGACTTCGCTGCGGCTGTAGTTGCCGCCGGAGGCATGGATGACCGCGCCGTTGGGGGCGTCTTCGCTGCACATGAAGAGGACAGCAGGGCTGACCAAGGCTGGGTCGCGGAGTGGATCCACGTGATCCAGGTCCTCGTCCCGGCCCGGCACCGTGTTCGTCATGCGTGTGGCCGCGCCCGGGCCTAGGCAGTTCACCCGGACGTTGCGGTTTGCGCCCTCGAGCGCCAGCACGTTGGCGAGGCCCAACATTCCCATCTTGGCGGCGCCGTAGTTGGCCTGGCCGAAGTTGCCGAAGATCCCGGAGCCGGAGCTGGTGAAGACGATGCGGCCGTAGCGCTGCTCGTACATGTGCGGCCAGACGGCGTGGGTGACGTAGGCGGTGCCGGTGAGGTGCACGTCCATGACGAGATCGAACTCGTCGAGCGTCATGTTCTTGAAGGTGCGGTCGCGCAGGATGCCGGCGTTGTTGACGAGGATGTCGATGCGCCCGAAGGCGTTGATGGCATCGGCGGCAATGCTCTTGGCACCGTCCCGGTCCGCCACCGAGGCCTTGTTGGCCACGGCGTCACCGCCCATGGCGCGGATTTCCTCCACCACAGCATCCGCCGCATCGCCGGCGCCGGTGCCGTCGACGCTGCCGCCCAAGTCGTTCACCACCACCTTGGCGCCGCGCTTGGCGAACTCGATGGCGTGGCAACGCCCGATTCCCCCGCCCGCGCCGGTAATGATGGCAACCTTGTCTTCGAACTCGCTCATGGTCTTCCCCTCGTTCGTTGCGTTCGCGTTGCCGCTCTTGGAACAACCCACGGCCTTCCGGCTACTATGGAGCTGTGCGGCGACGCCGCTCCCAACACCCGATCGGTGCCGAACCCATGACCACGCCCATCAGCGCAGCCAAGATCGAGCAGTACAAGGCGCGCGGTTATACCACCGTTCAAGGCTTTTTCGTACCGCGCGAGGTTCAGGCGATGCAGCGCGAGGTTGGGCGCTGGGTTGACCAAGGGCTGCCGCGCGACGTGGCCATTCCCGATTCGCGCCAGAACCTGCAGCTCATTCCGCTGTTCCCGCAGAGCCGGCTCTTTCGCGCCCTGCCGTTCCATCCTCGCGTAACGGGTGCCGTGTCGGCATTGCTCGGTGACCCGGTGGTGAAGATTCTCGACCAGATGTTCTACAAGCCGCCCCGCGTCGGCATGGGCACCAACTGGCACACCGACAACGCCTACTTCCACATCCCGAGGCCCATCCGCGGCTGCGCCATGTGGATCGCCATCCACGACGCAGACCGCGGCAACGGCACCCTCAAGGTGATGCCAGACATGGTGGAGCGCCAACTCCTGCACGAGCGCGACCCAGCAAGCGACCACCACATCCGCACCTGGCTCGACGAAACGAGCGCCGTGCACTGCGAACTCGCGGCCGGAGGCGTCACCTTCTTTAGCTTCGGCACGCCCCACGCCACCGGCGCCAATCCCACCGACGCCGGCCGCGCCGGCGTCGGCATCCACTTCGTCAACTTCGACCATGCCTCGCAAGACATGAAGCACGGCAAGCGCTGGCAACACGCCCGGCTCACGGGGCCGGGTGCCACCGGCGGGGAAAAGGAGTACGGCGAACGAGTGTCGTTCAGCGAGGAGGTGGACAAGGTGCTGGCGGGGGCGTAACGGTCGCGTTGGCAATTGCTGCTCTTCCCTCCGGCCCAAACAGTCTTGTCGGGTCGCCTCGAACGGCGTAAAACGCTTTGAGGCAGGTACCTCTGGGCCGGCGAATGCCGCAGCCAACGCAAGCAGGAGGAGCATCGAAGTGAAGACGCAGCTCCGTACCTCGACCGCCACGGTCGTCTCGCGCGGACGGTCAACCTTTCGCACCTTGGTTCCAGCGGTCCTCCTTGCGCTGTCACCTCAGTCCGTGGCCGGCACAGACCTGGCCGATGTCTATCGCGACATCCAGGCCGGACAGCAACTCACCGCCGAGGATGTCGCGAATCTGGAGGATGTCCTGCTCGCCGACCCGTACGCCACCGAAGCGCGAGTCCGGCTGATCGGGTACCACTGGCAAAGGATCTGGGGCAATGACGACAGCCGGCGACGCCACAGTGACCTGACACTGTGGATGGTGCGCAACTCCCCCCGGCACGCCCTATTCGAGATGGCCTATGGCCGGATCGACCGTCAGACGAGCCCGGAGTCGTTCCAGCAGACGCGGGAGGCGTGGCTCGCTCACCTCGAAGCGCAACCTGAGGATCCCGTGCTGCTTGGCAACGCCGCCGATTTCCTCCTTATGGAGGATCGGCCACTTGCGATGTCGCTACTCCATACGGCGCAGGCGGTGGACCCGGCGAACGCCGATTGGCCAGGGAAAATCGGCCATCTCACACGCCTCGGCTCCACCACGCAGGCCGCGGCGGCGGAGGCCTTGCCGCATTTTGAACGCGCGTACACGCTGAGTGACAATCCCTATGCGCGAGAGAGACACTTGGTCAGCGTGGTCCGAACCGCGTACGAGGCGGGCCGCTTCGACCTTGCGCGCACTTACGCATCGGAGGCCCTGCCCGTCCCTGACCCGGAACGGATGGGCGACCTGCACCACCACGCGCATACAGTGCTTGGGCGACTTGCGTTGCGCGAAGGAGACGTTGGACGTGCTGGCGACCACCTGCTCGCGTCCGCTGATACGGTCGGATCGCCCGTGCTTAGCTCATTTGGGCCCAACATGCGGCTCGCCGGTGAGCTTCTCGATCACGGCGAAGACGACGTGGTCCTCCGTTACCTCGACGCTTGTGGCGAGTTCTGGTCGGACACGAGGGGGCGACTGCAACGGTGGACGGCTGAAATCCGGGAAGGGGGTAAACCGGACTTCGACGGCCGATGGCGTTGACGATGGTTCGGCGCCGAGCGCTCGTGGCCACGAACCGCACAGCCGTGCACTGGGGTCAACCGGCGGCGACGAAGTAGCTTGGCCCACTGCTGGGCTAGGTACGCGACACATACCCCAGGGATACCTAGCATCCGTTGCGGCCACGTCAGGTTGCGGGTCGAGTAGGGGCGACCCTTGTGATCGCCCGTGCAAGGGCAACTGAGATCGTTCAAGAAAGGAACACAGGCAAGCACAAGCCTCGGCCCCACGAGGCACTATCGCGCCGCAGACTCGACCAGACGTACCTACGAGTCACCAGGCGGGCGGGCGAAAGGAGCGATCAGGCGGTACTTCGCGCGGACTGTCGAAGGCCACCGGTGGTTCGTATCGCACTGGATCCACCTCTCCTCGTTGCCATCGACGCCCATGAGCGACACGCGTCCCTCCTTGGCACACGACTCCGCGGCGGACTGATAGCTTTGGTGAGCATCGTCGAAGATATGACTGCCAGCCACGGTATCCAGCTCGAAGCGGTCGAGATGTGGACAGGCGTCGGCTTGCAGAGTGAAGGAAGCGTCGTCTGGCCAGAACCCACGTCGACCGTCGCCGCATCCCTGATTCAGGAGGGTCCAGAGCAGCCTGGAGCGAACCATGTCCGCACTCTCTGCAACACCGTCCTCCACATCGACTTCCACACCCGCAGCGCGGATGAAGTCGACAACGCCGACCTCGTCGATCGTCCGCAGCACAAAGCGCGCGGCCACGGTGCCATTCTCGACGGGGTTGTCGGTGTCCTCCTCCACGAGCATGTTCACCCGACCGGTCTGCAGCGACTCGTGCCTCGGCAGTCCCAACGCGAATGTTGACAAGGGCTGGCTTGCCCGGTAGGTGACCCGGACCTCGTCGGCGGCGGACGCAAGCTCGAGCCAGACGTCGACGTTGGCCGCTACCCCGACGCACTCGCCTTCGCCACCCGGTTCGCGCGCGAGCACCTGAAGCCCCAAGGCACCCACGGCGATGACCGCCGCGAGGAAGCGGAACGAAACGCCCAAGGCCATTTTGGAGTTAGGCGGTTTCAAGGCACGCAACGCACATGAGTGCCCTACGAAAGGCCATGACCTGACTGCGCTCGCCATGCATGGGGCGCGCACCCTAATGGCGCCCGGCGTCCATGGTCAAGCGCCTGCAAACCGCGGGCGTTACTCGCGACTCCGCTCCTCGACTGCTGTCGGCGGCCGCATGCGTTGGCAGGGCGCGGCGGGTATGGCGGTGACCGCTGTAGGACTGGCGGAGGTCAGACCCTCCGCTTTCAAGTCGACCAGCCTGATGGTGTAGGCATTGGCGGGCGCCGCCGGTGGTGACACCGCCTCGTCTTCGAGTCCGGTCGAGACGGCTGCTGCCAGGGTGACCGTCGCGCCGGCCGGAACGATGGCTGGTGGGTGCAGAGGGAGCACAGCCGTTCCGGAGCCGGCGCCCACGGGAGATTCCGCGAGCAGGGTATCGCCCGGGCCGAACCGGCCATCGCCGTTGCTGTCCGCACGGACGCTGACGAGTCGCGGTGCGGCTGGCGTGTGCACACCACAGCCTTCGAGGGTGACGCTGTTGATCCGAATTCCTCCGTGCGCGCCGGCACGCACTGCCCAGCGCAGGGGATTCGAGCGCGATGAGTTCGCGGAACGCGATTGTCGCGGTTCGTCGGCCACGAGCGAGACCGATGCCGAAGTTTCCACGGGCTCGTCGTCCAGTTGCCGGAGATACGCCACGAGCTGCAGCCTTTCCTCCCTCGTAAGGTGGGAGGTGCGGCCATGCCGATCGGCGCCGTTGCGCGTCGTGATTACATCCATGAGGGTTGCGGCTGAACCGTCGTGCAGGTAGGGCGGCGTTGCCCACACGCCCTTGACGGTTGGCGTGTCCAAGGCCCGCAGTGTGTTCGGCCGGAAGTCGCCTGCGGCTTCGGTCAGCGTGCCGACGTCGTGCATACGGAAGCGCGGTCCGGCAATGCCGCCGCCGAGCGTCGCTGCGCCGGCCGCCGAGGCGTCGTCCGGCCGGCCGAGGGAGCTGTCGGTGAACCTTGGACTGACGTGACAGGTCGCGCATCCAGTCCTCGACCCGTGGAAGATCGCCTCGCTGGCGAGGGTGGCCGTTG
>JAPPDJ010000041.1:9524-78896 GCA_028824555.1 Gammaproteobacteria bacterium
GGTAGCGGGGTGAGCGTTGGATGGGGGTGAGAGGTGGCGCATCTAGTCCTGTACGCGTGGAATTTCGCCGCGCCGGGTAGGGCGTTGGTTGTCATCAATCCGCCAGGACGCCGGTAGGGACTGGGGTCAACCTCAGTGAAGGTCGCCATGTAGGCTGCGAGCGCGTCCAGTTCCCGGCTGAGGCCAGCGTTGGGGGAGCCAAAGACCCAGTCGGCTCCCTTGCCGTGGAATGCCTCATCGCTGACGAACCCTCGGCCTTGCAGCGTCTGGCGCAGCAGAATCTCGAAGTCCTGTATCTCGTCCATGTCCGCGCGCCAGTGAATCGGACCGTGATCCATCCCCGCGCGCCCCTTAAGGGCGATGGTGTTGCGCAGGCCCCCGCCGTGGGCGCCGCGACCGCTGTAGTCCCACACGCGCCCGTCGCTGCCGCCCTCGATGTGACATCCGGCACAACTCACGTAACCGTCGCGCCCCATCCGCGGATCGGCGGCGTTGTAGAAGATCTGCTTGCCAAGGAGCACCTCAGGCGGCAAGGGCTCCCGCGCTGCGGTGGCGATGCGTCGGATCGGGGCCGGTGCGCGGCCTTGCCCGATTTCGGACAGGTCGTACACGGCGATGTCGCGGGACAGGAAGTTCTGCACGAACAGCCGGCCGCGGGGATCCACCAAGAGGCCCCGCGGCGCGAGCCCAGTGCCGAGAATCGAAGCCACGGCACTGCCGCTTGCGGCATCGAGCACGTCAACTGCGTTGGACCCCTGCAGCGCGACGAACGCGTGCTTGCCCTCCGGGTCGAAGGCGACCGCCACCGCCATGGCGCGGTTGTCGAGGTCCCGCCGGGCTTCGAGCGCTTCCCGGTTTTGCACGAGGTCGACCTGCGACACGATGGCGCGCGTCGTGGTCTCGAAGCCGAGCCGTTCGCCGCTCAGGTGCAAGCCTCGACCGGTATTGTCCTTTTTTGACGGCACCCAGGCGCGCAGCCCATCCGGGGCGATGACGATGGCGGCCAGGTGGTTGGGAACCCCGCGCCCGCTGACGGGGCTGTCGGGACCGGGATCCACGGCCAGGTCGATTCGCCGCGCCACCTCGAAGGATGCGGCGCTCACTTCGACCACCTCTCCGCGATCGGCGGGTGATATGTATCGGGTGACCAGGATTCTGGTGCCATCGGCGGTGACGGCGATGCCGCGCGGCGTCGGACCGACATCGACGGCGTCTTCCACTGCGCCGGTATCCGCATTCAGCTTCAACAGGCGACCGACAGCCTGCAGCGTGACGTAGACGGCGTCTGCCGCCGGGCTGAACGCTATCCCGTATGGGCGGGATGCGTACGGCAGCGCGATCCTCCGCCTTAGCCGGCCATCGTTGCCCTCGACGATGCTTATGGTGGCGTCGTCCTGATTGACGACCCAGACCGCGCCACCAGGGCCCGGTGCGAGAGTGCGGGGGTTGTCGCCAACGGCTGCCTCGAACAGCTTGACCAGTTTCCGGGCATCGATCGCGGCCACGGTATCGCTGTCCGAGTTCACGCTCCAGATTCGCTCTGTGCGCTCGTCCAGCGCGATCGTTGTGGCATGTGTCGCGCGCCTTGCTACGGCGGATGCACCGTTTCGTGCTTCAGCATGGGCGGGTGAGAGCAAGCCGGCGACAATCTCCGCACCGGGTCCCTGCGCAGGTCCCAATGGCGGAATGGCGAGGGCCGCAACGGCCAGCGCAAGCGCGACCCCCGCCGGCACCATGCGCCTCGGCCGGTCGGGGCGGTTTCTGAACGGCAGCAGCTCTCTCGCCGCTACGTTCTGCGCACTTCCGCTCGTCATGTCGGGCTCGGATCATAGGACATAGCCGACCGCCAGCTTGGCAAGGGATCGTCCCTGCGTGCCCCAAGGTACCCGGAGCTCAGCTCGGCTTGACCGATCGCGAAACCGGTTGGTAGCGTTGCGGCGCAGCGACGATGTTTCCATAGCAAGTTACTCATGCGAAGCGACTACACGGTTGCGGTCATTGGCGGGGGTGCCTCGGGCGTCGCGCTTGTGGCGCGGATCGTCGAATCCTTGCCGGCAGGGCTCAGCACCGCGAACGTGTCCATTGCATTGTTCGATGTCCACGGCTGTCGTGGCGGCAACGCATACGCGGCGGACACCCCCAGCAATCTGATGAACACCACCGGCAGCGCAATCGACGGTGGCTACGGGGGCGATTTCGGATTTCTCCGGTGGGCAGGGGAGAACTCGGACAGGTGGCGCCCTCTGCTTGGCGATCGAACGCCGGACGCGAGCGGCTATGTTCCGAGGCCGGTGTTTGGCCTGTACCTTGCCGACCTCTTGGCGCACGCCCAGCGCCGGGCACCCGGCCGGGGCATGCGGCTCGACACGGTTGAGGAGGAGGTGGTAGACATCGCGCCACCCGCCTCGTCCGAGCAGAACTACTGCATCCGCGCGGCTTCCGGGGCCCGTTTCGAAGCCCGCTACATCTATCTCGCCATCGGTCATCTGCAGCGCGCGAAGACCGAGGACTACCAATATCGCGAGCACTACTACCACAACCCCTATCCCATATCGCGCCTGATCGAGGAGATTCCGAAGGAGGCGTCGGTGGGAGTCATCGGCTCCCGGCTGAGCGCCATCGACGTCGCCCTTGGCCTGGCCGCTGGCGGGCACCAAGGCACTGTTACATGCGTTTCGAGGGGAGGTCGGCTCCCGGCGGTGCGGGCAGACCAAGGCAAATACCAGTTCCGCAATCTCGAGCGCGAGGATCTGCGAAAGCAACTCAGGTGCCGGCGCGCGCGGCTCAGGCTTGCCGATGTGGCGGCCATGCTCGGCAGCGAGATCGAACACGCGGAAGGCCGACCGGTGGCGCTCGGCGACATCGTCAACACACCGGCCTCTCCCGTGGCGTACTACGAACGCGAGATCAGCCTCGCCGAGGGGCGAGCCCGGCCTTGGCAGGCGGTCCTCTACGCCACGAACCGCAACATCGATCTCTTCTGGCATCACCTCGCGGAGGAAGACAAGAAGCTCTTGATGTCGGAATGGCTGAACGCCTGGCTGACGTATCGCGCCTCCATCCCGCGCGAGAACGCCGAGCGCGTACTGGCGCTGATGCGATCCGGCCGGCTGGACGTCAGGGGCGGTGCCCGAGAAATCCGCTACGACGACTCGACGCGCCGTTTCAACCTAAGTCTCGGCGATGACGACACGGTTGCTGTCGAGTACCTGGCCGCCGCCACCGGTTCCGCCAATCGCATCGAGAACGCCGACAGCACGCTGACCAGGAACCTGCTCGCAAGGGGCCTCGTCAGGTCGCACCGTTTCGGCGGCGTTGACTGCCGCTTCGAGACGGGCCAGGTCACGGGCCGCAACCATTCGGCAGCGGACTCCCGCATGTTCGCTCTCGGGCCGATTACCAGCGGCGTGTATTTCTTTACCACGGCGCTGGAGATCGTTCACCGTCAAGCGTCCCGGCGCGCCGAGGACCTCGCCTTCATGCTCGGAGTCGACTGGCTGGACCTGCCGGAAACCGAAGAGTGGGTGGACGCGCGGCAACGACTGCCCGGCAGCCGGCCCGACAAGCCCGAGGCGCCCGGCGAGGGGGCTCCGGACCTGCTCGAGCGGGTCGTCGCCAACGACCAGCTCGATCTCATCGACTTCGAGCAACTGAAGCTGCTCAACGATCAGATAACAGGCGGCGAACTTCGCCGCCGCGACGGCAAGAAAGCCGACTGATCGGTACCGCCGCGTTCAGCCGGCCTGTGCAAGCACGAAGGCCAGCAGCTCTCGAAGCGCACGGCCGAGGCGCCCTTCAAGGCGCGCGGCCAGCAACCTTCGTGAAGCGGTCCGCGTTCACCAAAAACGCGTTCCACGGCTGCGTCGGTTTGGTTCGTTCCGCGTCTTCGAACTGCCGTGCCAGCACCCAGAGCGTGTGCAGGGTGGTGCCGTCGAGGCGGCCGGAGAAGGTGCTGATAGAATGCAGATTGGCGTCGTCGTCGGTGAAATTGACGGCGAATGAAACCACTTCCCCGTTCGCAACCCCGAGCACGGGATAGGACCGATCCTGTGCGGCCCGACCCTTGGCGGACTGAAAGGTGCCGCGAACCTCGCCCGCTGCATCGACGCTCTCGATGCGAAGGCGCGAACCATTCTGGTTCACCCATTCCCCGATCAGTTCCTGCATATGCGCCTCCCGCGGGTGTCCCTGGCATCGTAGCAGGCGGAGCTCGGGGCGCTGCCTGGCGTCTTTCTGGGGTAGAGTCGCGCTCGCCAAACAACAGACGGACACTCATGAGCGAAGGACGCATCGCGCTGGTCACCGGCGTTGGCCCCGGCACCGGCAGCGCCATAGTGCGGCGGTTCGCCGGCGACTATCAGGTGGCCATGCTGGCGCGCAATGCCGATCGGCTCGCAGAGCTCGAGCAAGACGTTCCGAACACTCGCGCATATCCGTGCGATGTGGCCGACGCCGACGCGCTGGCCGCCACCGTCGAGCGCGTGCGCGAGGAACTGGGCCTCCCGGATGTCGTGATCCACAACGCCGTTGGCGGTGCCTTTGGCGACTTCCTCAGCATCGATCCCGACGTGCTCGCACGCAACTTCGCGGTCAACACCATGGCGCTGCTGCACTTGGGCAGGCTTGTCGCGCCCGGCATGATCGAGCGTGGCAGCGGCGCGATCGTCTGCACCGGCAACACCGCCGCCTATCGCGGCAAGGATTTCTTCGCCGGCTTCGCGCCCACCAAGGCGGCGCAGCGCATCCTGGCGGAATCCATGGCGCGCGCGCTTGGGCCGAAGGGCATTCACGTTGGCTATGTGGCCATCGATGCGGTCATCGACCTCGAGTGGACTCGCCGCCGCAACCCCGACGCGCCGGATGACTATTACTGCAAGCCGGACGACATCGCTGCCGAAGTCTGGCACCTGGCCCACCAGCCGAAGAGCGCCTGGACCTTCGACGTGATGATCCGTCCCTTCGGCGAAACTTGGTAGGCGGCGCGCCGAGGAGCACCGCAATGGCGGAACGCGGCGCATTCCTTCGCCTGGAGGAACAGGACCTCGCCGGCAAGCGAGTGCTCATCCGGGAAGACCTGAACGTGCCCGTGCAGGATGGGGTGATCGCCAGCAACGCGCGAATCGACGCCGCACTACCCACGTTGCGCCACTGCCTCGACGCCGGCGCGGCCGTGATCGTCATGTCCCACCTAGGCCGGCCGAAGCCCGGCGTAATCGATCCAGCGCTTTCTCTGGCGCCGGTGGCGACGGCCTTGACGGGGGCCCTCGGCCTTGCCGTGCCGCTCGTTGCCGACTGGGAGCACAGCACCCTGGTGTCGCCGGGGCAACTGGCGCTGCTCGAGAACGTGCGCTTCTGCCCAGGCGAGACGGAGAACGACGACATTCTGGCGCGGCGCTACGCGTCACTCGCGGACATTTTCGTGATGGACGCCTTCGCCACGGTCCATCGGGCGCAGGCTTCCACCCACGGCGTCGCGCGGTTTGCGGCACTGGCATGTGCAGGGCCCTTGCTGGCGGCGGAACTCGACGCGCTCGATCGCGCCCTAACGGCGCCGACACGACCGGTGGTGGCCATCGTCGGCGGCAGCAAGGTCTCCACCAAGCTCGCGGTGCTCGAGTCCTTGGCCGACATCGCCGACACGCTCATCGTCGGCGGTGGCATCGCCAACACGTTCCTGCTGGCCGCTGACCAAGGCATAGGCGCATCCTTGGCCGAGCCGGAACTCGTGGATGTTGCGCGGCGAATCGCCGAAAAGGCTGACGTGCCATTGCCGGTGGACGTGATGACCGCCCCATCCCCAGACGCCCCGGCAGCGCATCTGCGGTTGGCCGGCGAGGTGCCCGAGGGCGAGATGATCCTAGACATCGGCCCCGAGTCGGCACGCCGGAGTCGAGAGGTCTTGCAGAATGCCGCCACCATCCTCTGGAACGGCCCGCTCGGAGTGTTCGAGCGCGACCATTTCGGCGAAGGCACCCGGGTGGTGGCGGAGGCGGTGGCGTCGTCATCCGCCTTCTCGATTGCCGGCGGAGGGGATACTCTGGCAGCCGTGGAGAAATACGGAGTCGCCGACGGCATCTCCTATCTTTCCACCGGCGGCGGAGCCTTTCTCGAATACGTCGAAGGCAAGCCGCTGCCCGGCGTCGAAGTGCTGAAACAACGGAGGTTCGGCTGATGTCCGAAGACTTCACCGCCGCCAGGGCTGCGGCGGAAGACGGCAATCTCGAGGCGCTCGCAGCCATCGTCGAGCGTTCGCCGGACGTGCTCGCGGAACAGGACGAGGACGGACAAACCCTCATCGCCCTCGCCTGCCGCGCGGCCACCGGCAATGTCGCCATTCCGCTGGACCCCGGCACGCCGGAACAGCATGCGGCTGTGGACCTCATCCTGCAGGCCGGTGCCGATCCCAACGTTGCCGACAAGGACGGCTGGACGCCACTGCACACCGCCGGCATGGCCGGCCACACGAGCCTCGCCCACCGCCTGGTCAACGCCGGCGCCTCTGTGGCCGCCGGAGCCCACGGCAAGTCTGGAGCCACGCCACTTTCCTATGCCCTTTTCTATGCCAAGCCATACATGGTGGAAGCGCTTTCACCCGTCGAGCCCGACAACCTCCGCGCCGCTGCCGCGCTCGGCCGCGACCTCGGCCGCTTCTTCGACGGCGAGAACCTGACGGCGAACGCCACCGACGGCCTCGACTTCTACGCGCCGATCTTCTTTCCCACCTGGCAGCGCACCCTCGCCAAGCAAGAAGTGCTCGACGAGGCGCTCTCGTGGGCGGCGCGCAACAACCAATGCGAGTCCATGGCCGAACTCGTCAAGCGGGGCGCAAACGTGAACGCCAACCCGTTCCGCGGCACGCCCCTCCTGTGGGCCTGCTACAGCGACAAGGTGGAAGCGGCGGAATGGCTACTGGACCATGGCGCAGACCCAGATCTGCGCCACGACTGGGGCGGTGAAGGCCACGGTGTCAACGCCGTCGCCATGCACCTGGCGGCACAACACAACGCCGTGAACTGCGTCAAGCTGCTGCTCGACCGCGGCGCCGACGCCACCATCGTCGACGGTGCCCACGACGGCACACCCCTCGGCTGGGCAGAGTTCGGCGGCGCGACCGAGGCGGTGGAGTTGCTCAAGGCGGCGGGGTAGCAGGTGGCGACTGAACGGCAACGGAAGTTCGTTTGGCACGGCCTGCTGACGGCATTGGCGCTGGCCGTGATCATCGTGCTCTATCGCCAAGGCGTGTTCGACGCAGACCAAGGCGAAGAGTCCGGCGGCGCGTCGAACGAAACGGTCGCTCCGGCCGAAGCAGCGCCGGTGGGTGCCATCACAGCCCCCGGCCCACCCCAAGGTGAAGCAGCAGGCATATTGCCGTCGATCCCCCCGGACACCGCCTGGACCGAAGTGGACGTTGCCGACATCAACCCGGAGTGGGTGCCCGAATACCACGAGAGCGTCGATGGTGCGCTGCTGGTGGCCATCGGCGACGGCATGAGAACCTGGAACGCCGGCGACACCATCGCCCTCCCGGTGCCCCAAATCGGCGAAGTGTTCCGTCCGGTCATCGACGACGTGGAAACGCAGGTCGGCACCAACCGCTCGTACGTCGGCCGAACCCTAGCCGACGACGCCCCCTACTCCTTCGTCATCACCCTCGGCGAACACGAAACCTTCGGCTACGTCGGCACCCCCCAAGGCTCCTACGAACTCGTCGGCAACACCCGCCTCGCCTGGCTCATGCCCACCGCCAACATGGACCAGCACGTGGACTACAGCAAGCCCGACTACTTCTACCTGGACGAAGACGGCGAGCGCATTCCGCACGACCACGAACACTGACCGAAGGCAACCGCGACCGCCTTCGGGGCCGGGACATCTTGCCTCCGCTCAGCGCTACGTCTAATGCCTCGTGACACCCTTGCGCCGGCCGAGCCAATGCACGAGCCCCTTGTCCACCCAGCCGCAGCTCACGTAGGCGAGCGCAAGCCAAAGGACAAGGAAGCCCCACGACGCCTCGAAAATCGCCGCACCAATCAAGGCGAGACACATCGTCGCGCAAGCCAAGCCGACCAACATCCGGAGCGCAGTCACTTCCGACTTCCCGAGGCCAAGCGAAACGCGCGAAGGCCATTGCACGGAGTAGGAGCCGCAACCTGAAGTGCCCGCATTAGCGAGCCACGTCGTCCGCGTGGATCTCGGCCGGCAACTCCCTGCCCTGCATGAAATCCACCATCAGCTTCGCGAGCCCCCTGCCCGCGTCTTCCTGAACGAAGTGGCCGGCGCCGCGGATGGTGACGTTCTGGGGCCTCGGCACGCGGGAAAGAAAGTCGACCTCGCGGCCCCGGGTGATGGGGTCCTGGTCCGTGAAGGCGACGAGAAACGGCTTGTCCCAGTTCTCGAACACCGCCCAAGCCTCCTCGTTCTCGCGCAGTTGGGAAGGCACCAGATACGGCATGATCTGGGCCGCCGCCTTGTAGCGGCCGTCTGGGAACGGCGCCTCGTAAGCGGCCAGCACTGCCTCGTTGCCGCCCATCGTGGCCATGAGCCGCCCGATGGGCAGATCATCGATGTGATAGCTATAGGCCACCCAGCGCGGGAAGGTGATGTTGGACACCAACTCCTCGAAGGTGAGCTCTCCTTCCCACCATACCGCGATCTTGAACAGCGGATAGCCCACCCAGCCTTGGATGCCGGTCGCAGCGGGGAGCGCCGTGTTGGAAACCACCACCCGCGCGAAGCGATCCGGCTCGGCCGCCACCACCCGAAGGCCAATGAGCCCTCCCCAGTCCTGGCCGAACAAGGTGGCCTCGGAAAGGTCGAGTGCCCGCGTCAGCGCCAGCATGTATTCGACCTGCATCGGATAGCTGTAGGCGTCTTCGTCCACGAACTTGTCGGAGCGGCCAAACCCCACCAGATCCGGCGCGACCACTCGGTAGCCAGCCGCGGTGAACTCAGGAATCATCTTGCGGAAGAGATAGCTCCACGTCGGCTCGCCATGGATGAGAAGCACCGTCTCGGCATCGCGGGGGCCCTCATCGACGTAGTGCAAACGGATGTCGCCGACCTGCAGATAGTTCGGCGCATAGGGGAAGTCCTCGAGGTCGGCAAAGCGCGCCTCCGGCGTCCGCAACACCCCCGGCCGAACCTCCTCCGCCTGCCCGAGGCAGGTACCCAGCAGGGCGATCAACGCGAGCACGCCCCTGCCGGCGTGTCGGCAACTCGCTGCACGAACCGCCGGGGTAGCGAAACTCGGCATCGTCATCCCGTACCCTCCATCACTGCTCGAACAGGCCGCAGGGCCACCAGACTCGGAAAAACCACATCTCCGATTGTAGTGCGCCACCACGGCGGATCTGATGGCCGCAGGACGCTGGAGCCGGATGGAGACGATGGGGAGGACGAAATACTGGTGTCGGAAGCCCCGTGATATCGGCCGTGGGGCGCATGAAGGTAAGCTCAACGCTATGAACAGTGCAGTCCAACGCAGTGCCTTCGTGCTGCTTGCGCTCGCTTGCGCGGGAGCGCAGTTGGCGTGGGGCAATGGCGAGGAGTTGTATCTCGAGTGCCCCTGCCGCGTGGTGGGGACCGGGGAACGGCTCACTGTCGCGGCTGGGGTGCGGAGTTTTCGGGATACCAATAGCTCGCCGCTCAGGATCGTCGTTCGGGGGCGGCGGCATCCCGAGGAGAGCTGGAACTACGATCGGCTCGGCGTCGTTCAGGTGACGGATTCCGTGCCGGCGAATGGGCGCCTTCCCCGCAAAGCCTCGTCGACTCGCTTTGCGGTGGACATTGCCGGGGAACGAACGCTCGAGCTCGTGCTTGAGGAGCTCGAGGGCGATGACTGGGTGGAGCAGGACCGGACGCTGATGGAGGCACCGGTGAATCCCGCCCGTCGGTTCCGGGTGGACGATCTCGATTACCTGAAGGACACCGACGGCGATGGTGTGGCCGACGCCAACGAGAGGCTGCGCCGCACCGATCCGGATGACTCCGAGTCCACCCCAGGTCGATCCACGATCGATGTGGTGGTGCTCTACAGCGCCGGCTACGAGGAGCAATACCGCAATCCCACCACTCGAATCGCGCACTTGTTCACAGTCGCCAACGAAATCGTCGATACCAGCGGGATCGACATGCGCTTTCGGGTCGTGGGTGTGGTTCCGGTGGAAATCGAGGACGAGGAGAACTCGTCGAGCAGGGTCGATGTGGCGACCGTGCGGCTGGCCGCCGAACGGCACGCGGCCGACGTGACCGTCGTGTTCCGCTCAAGCCCGGCGGATGTGGGTTCCTGCGGCTGGTCGCCGGTGGGCGCCTATCGCAGCCGCGGGCACTTCGGCGCGGAGGAACTGCAAGCGCTCTCCGGCTGGTACGCCACCGTGGTCGGTCGCTGTAGCGGCCGCACGCTGGCGCACGAGCTCGGCCACTTGATGGGCCTGCACCATTCCGTGTGGCAAGACGACTTTGGCACCTGGCGCTGGTCTCGGGGCTACGGCGTGGAGGGCGACTTCCACACCACCATGTCCTACGGCAGCGGCGGCGTCAGCATCGCGGTGTTCTCCAATCCCGACCTGAACTGCACGGGTCTGCTTCAGGAAGAGAAGCCGTGCGGTGCCGAGCTCGACGAGGTGGACGCTTCCGACTCCACGACTAGCTTGGACGCCGTTCGCTTCCTCATCGCCGCCCATCGCAAGGGGCTTCCGGATGCTGACCGCGACGGTTTCGTGGACCCCGTGGACGCCATGCCGAACGATGCCGACGAATGGTGGGACACCGACGGCGATGGCACCGGCGACAACGCCGACCTCGACGACGACGACGATGGGCGCAACGATGTCATCGATGCGTTCCCCCGCGACCCATCGGAAACCCTCGACACGGACGGCGACGGTGTCGGCAACAACGCGGACCCATTCCCCGAAGACGCAAGCGAAACCGCCGACACCGACGGCGACGGCGTGGGTGACAACGCCGACGCCTTTCCTGAAGACCCTACCGAATCTGTCGACAGCGATGGCGACGGTGTCGGCGACAATGCCGATGCCTTTCCCGAGGACGCCACCGAGTTCGCCGACACCGATGGCGACGAGGCCGGCGACAGGGCGGATCCGGACGCCGATGGCGACGGCGTGGAGGACGGGTTGGACCTGTTCCCGGCAGATGCCGCGCGATCCGAACTGGCGTCCTGGCTGTTCATAGGTGAGCAGGAGGGCGACTTGCTGGGCACGGGCCTCGCCGGTGACGACAGCACCTTTGTGGTGACCGCCCCGGGATTCGATGCTAACGCGGCCAAGGATGCCGGAGCCGTCTATCTTCTTGCCAAATCGGACCTTGCCGCGCTCGATGCCGCCGACGGCAGCGCCGATCGCCGCATTCACCTGCAACACATCGAGTCAAGCGACGCCTCTTGGCGCATCGAGGGGGCCGCGGCGGGTGCCGAAGCCGGCGCCAGCGTCGCGAGCGCCGGCGACATGGACGGCGATGACATCGCCGACGCATTGATTGGTACACCGGGACAACGATGCGCATCCGGCGGCCGCGACTGCGGGGGCCTCTACTTCGTCTCGGGCACTGACCTCGCGGCCGCCGACGCCGCCGATGGCAGCACCGACCGCACCGTGTCGCTCGCCGAGATTGGCAGCGAGCCAGCATCCTGGGTGATTCGCGGCGGCACTGCCGGCAGCCGCTTCGGCGCCAGCGTAGCGTTCGCGGGAGCGAGCGACGACGGCAACTTCCTCATGCTCGTCGGCGCCCCGGCCCGCACAGATGCCACGCCAAGGCGAGCTCCCGGTGGCGCCTATCTGCTTTCTACCGAGCGGCTTGCCGCCGCCGATGCCGCCGACGGCGACACTGACGGCAGCATCGGGATCGACCATCTCGTAAGCGAGCGAGGCAATTGGCAACTCACAGGCGAGGCGCGAGGAGATGCAGCAGGGGCTGGCGTGGCCTTCGTGCCAGACATCGACGGCGACAGCAGCCCGGAAGCGTTGATCGGCGCATCCCATCGGGTTGCAGACGGTCGCGCCGAGGCCGGCGCCGCCTACCTAGTGTCGAGTGGTGATCTCAGCGACGCCGACGCAGCCGACGGCAACGCCGATCGCGCGATTGCGCTGCGCCAAGTGGCCGCGCTTGGGGGGTCCTGGAAGCTCACCGGCGAGGCGAGCCGCGACCGCGCTGGGAGCACGGTTTCCGCTGCCACGGACATCGATGCCGGCGTGTGGCTGCTGGCCGGTCGGCACATTGTCGCGACGGCAGACCTCGCTTCCGCAGACGCGGGCGACGGCACCACCGACGGAGTAATCGACCTCGGCCGGGTGACATGGCGACCGAATTCCTGGGAGTTGCCACGCGGAGGGCGCTACTGGCTCGCAGACGAGCTGTATGGGGACGGCCATCCGGTGGTCGTCACGGCGCGGCCGTGGGGCTTCGGAACCGTGTGGCTGATGTCTGGCGCAAAGCTCGCCGCGGCCGACGGCGTGGACGAGCTCGACGGCTTTGTCGATCCCACCGGGGCGCTGGCGCGGAAACACTCGTGGCGAGTGCGCGGCGCACGCTCGACGGACCGCTTGGGCAGCATGGTCGCGCCGATTGGCGATGTGGACGGCGACGGCGCGAACGACCTGTTGCTCGGTGCCCCCGGTGGCGCTGACAGCTTCGGCCCAGGGCTCGCCTATCTCCTGCTGGCGGCGGACTTGGCGGCCCTCGACCGCGCCGACCGCAAGCACAATCGAGCACTGCACCTTGGCAACTTTGCCGGCGACACGGACGGCGACGGCACGGCCAACCCGCTCGACGTGGACGACGATGACGACGGCGTTCCAGACGTGTCCGATGCCTTCCCCCTCGATCCGACGGAATGGAGCGATATCGACGGCGACTTCGTCGGCGACGAGGCGGACGTCTTCCCCGACAACGTTGCCGAAGCATTCGACACCGACGGCGACGGCATTGGCGACAACGCCGACACGGATGACGACGGCGACGGCATCGCCGACGCAGACGATCCGCGCCCTCGCGACACGGACGACGACGGCTTGCCGAACCGCATCGATCCCGACGACGACAACGACGGTGTAGCGGACGAGGAGGACGATCTGCCCCTCGTCGCGAGCGAAAGCGTGGACACCGACGGCGACGGTCGCGGCAACCGCGCGGACACCGACGACGACAACGACGGCGTGCTTGATCGCGACGACGCCTTCCCCCTTGACGCCAGCGAATCGGTGGACAGCGACGGCGATGGCGTGGGCGACAACGCCGACGCCTTCCCGCAAGACGCCACCGAACAGGCCGACACCGACGGCGACGGCACCGGCGACAATGCCGACACCGACGACGATGGCGACGGCATTCCGGATGCGACGGATGCCTTTCCCCTTGATGCAGATGCGACCCGAGACGCGGATGGCGATGGCGTGGCGAACGGCCGCGACGCCTTCCCACGCGACGCCGCGGAGTGGAGCGACGCCGACGCCGATGGTGTCGGTGACAACGCGGACACCGACGATGACAACGACGGCGTGAACGATGACGAGGATGTGTTCCCCACCGATCCGACCCGAACCTCGTTCACGTCCTATCGCTTCGAGCCGGAAGCCGGCAACGACCGGCTCGGCGTGAGCGTCGCCTCCGCCGGCGACTTGGACGGCGACGGCCGGCCGGAAGTGCTGCTCGGCGCATCGATGCACGACGAGTGGGGGGCGGTCTATGTCCTCTCCAGCCAAGACCTCGCGAGTGCCGATGCGGCCGATGGCTTGCGCGACGGGCGCATCGTTGTCTCCCGCATCGCGGCGCAGCCAAGTTCGTGGAAGCTCGTCGGCGAGGAGGGCCTTGCCGCAGGAAGTGCGCTCGCGCCTGTCGGCGACCTCGATGGCGACGGCGTGGACGAGTTCGGGGTCGGTGCCGCCGAACTCGTGGGCGGCGTGTATCTGGTCTCCGCTGCCAATCTCGCCGCCGCGGACGCCGCCGACGGGGCGGCGGACGGCGAGGTCAATCTCGGCGAGCTCACCGTTCGCACGGGGTCTTGGAAGCTAACCGGCGGCTGGGGCGCTTGCATGGGGTGCAGCCTGGTCGACGTTCCGGGCGCGCGCCTGATGATCGGCCAGCCTGGGCGGGGAGTGGGCGATGAACCCGGCACGACGCATCTCATCGCCTCACCCGGTCTCGCCGCACTCGACGGCAGCGATGGCGATGCCGATGGCGAAATCTCGATGTCGAACCACGTCACGCGGCGCTTTGTCGGCGAACGCGAACGAGACTCGGCCGGCAACTCCTTGAGCTCTGCGGACTTCGATGGCGACGGCGAGGCGGATGTGGTCATCGCGGCGTTCGGCTTCGATGCGGACCGGCGCAACAACGGCGCGGTCTATCTGGTCGGCAGCCGCGATTTCTCCGCGAGTCGAGTCGAGCTTGGCGCCATCGCCGACGACACCCATTCATGGAAGATCGTCGGCAAGGCCGGCGGCGAGCACGTCGGTCAAGGCGTCGCGACCGGCGATGTGGACGGCGACGGCCAGCCAGACCTCGTCTTCACCCAAGACAGCGGCGCAGTCGCCAACGTGGTTCTTGGTACCCGCGCCAACCTCGCCCGACTCGACCGCGCCGACGGCGAGCGCGACGGCGTGATCGTAAGCGAGAACGTCGGCACCCGCCCAGGGAGCTGGCGCATCACCCGCTCGCGCGACTGGTTTGCTCCCCGCGTGGTGAACGGCCACATCGCCACCATCGAGTTCGACGGCGATGGCTTTGCGGACCTCTTGGTGGGTCTCAATGACGAGTTCACCTCCGGCGCCGCGCCGTTCGCCCGCGCCTACCTCATCTCCGCCGCTGCCGTGGTTGCCAAACCACCCGGCGAACTGCCGGTTGCGGATTTGGTGAAGGAAGGCGCGGCCTATGCACTGTCCGAACCCTTCGACAGCGAATACGGCGAGGCAACTGTGGCCAGCGCCGGTGACACCGACGGCGATGGCCTCACCGATTTCCTGATCGGCGTCAGCTGGTGGAATACCGCCGGCACGGCGTACCTCGTCAGCGCCGCCGACCTCCCTCACCTCGACGCCGCCGACGGCAGAAGGGACCACCGCATCGACCTATCCCGCATCGTCACACCACGGCCTTGAAAGACGCCGAGGACCGGTCTGGGGTCGCTACCCCGCCGAGACGGGCCCTCGGATGACGCTACAGGGCCTGGTTCTCCATCTGTGGGTGTTGTGGGGGGAACAGCACGGGCAGGAGGCGCTTGGCGTCGCCGCGGACGGCAATCCCGTTTTCGGCCACGATCTCCGCTGGGTCTTCCGTACCGAGCAGCAGTTGAGCCATTGCTTGGTTGCCGGCGATGGCGTTGCTGCCGGTAGCGCCCGGGCGGACTTCCACAGTGCCGCTGTGCACCGCCACCGTGACTGCCTCTTCGGTACCGTCCACTCGAAGCTCGAAGGCCAGCGTGCCCTGCCAGTCCGCCAGTTCCGACGCCAGCAACCGCTCGTGCAGTATGGGTGCGAGCTTAGTCATCGTCGACTTCAGGTCGATGATCTTCAGCAGGTACCAACGCGCCTTGCCGAGTCGCGTGCCGGTCGCCAGTCGGCATGAACTCATCTGGCGCAACCGCACACCGACTGGGCTTTTGTAGTGCAGTCGGTCGAACAGCAGTTCCTCGCAGCCTAAACCGCCGGCGATGGAACGCAGCGCCGCCAGGCACGCGTTCGCATCGCCCGCCACCTCGTCCACCCAGAGGCAACCATCTGACTCCGGATCGACGCTGACATAGCCTCGCGTGTCGCCTCCGCTGTGCCAGCGATAGGTCTTGAACAACCCCGGATGCTTGTTCAGACGGTAGGTGGGCCGCCGCACCGTGCCGGTCAGGCCGCTATGTGTAGCGTTGTAGGCGGTCGCAAGGTCGTCCCGATGCACGGCATCGATGCGCTCAAGCGCCGGCGCGCTGGCCGCTGGCAGATCGGCCGTGGCCACGCGCCACGTCAGCGCCCGCCAGCCGCGCGTGAACCCTTGCTGCAGCCAGAGGGCGTCGTCGTCGAAGGTGATGGCCAGATCGTAGCCAGCGTTGCGCATCGCCCCGACCGCAGCCGTTGCCGTCTGCTCGAGAATCTCGCCGCGTTGCCCGGCGATGTCGGGATGCACCACGTCGCCGTTGATGCCGGCAACGCGCACTTCGGCCGTGCCAATGCGCATCGTCAGGTCGTAGGCGTTGAGCGCTGCGACGAGGCGCTCGACGTCGTCGCTGTCGGGGGCGAAAGCCACGCGTGACACGTTCCAGTCGGCGTGGCTGTCCGCGAGCCGACCGGCGCGCCACTGCCCACGCGCAGGATGATTCTCCGCCTCGAAGAGGTTGTAGATAGCCGCTGCATCTTCGCTCGGGTCTGGGGATGCGAGGCGCAGGACACGATCGGCGAAGCGTGCGTCGCGCGACGGGCGGTTGCTTTCGAGAAACTGTTTGGCCATGCCAGACATGCTCCTTCTGAGTTTGGGTTTCGCGTCGTGCAAGCGCTTTTTCACGGTGGTCAGCGGCAGATCGAGGAAGGTCGCCACCTGGCGGCCCGATCGCTGGCCGATGTAGTAGAGCGACACCACCTCACGCTGGCCTGCCGGCAACGAACCGATGGCCTGTCCGACAAGGCGGGCGATCTCGGCCTGCTCTGCCGCTGTCGCCGGCTCCATGTCGTCGGCCGTCAGACGCTCGTCTCCCTCTGTCAGCGACTCGGTGACGGGGCGGCAGCGGCGCAGGCGATCGCAATGCTTGAACACCACGGTACGCAGCCAACTGACGAACGCCTCCGGATGCCGCAACGTCGGCAGCTTGCGGAAGGCGTCGAGAAACGCCTCTGCGCCGCGTCCTCGGCAAGGTGATAGTCGCCAAGCAGGGAGAAGGCGTAGCCAACCGCCATGTCCTGGAACCGCACGACGAGGCCGTGAAACGCGCCAAGCTGACCAGCTTGCGCCCGCTTCACCTCCGTCGCCAACGATTCGTGGTCAATCTTGGATGGCTGCATCGCTGCCCTGGCTCTCCGATTCCATGCACTTGCCCGGCAAAGACCCACGCCGTTCGGAAATGGATACTCGCATTTGCGTCCAGACTCCAAACGACAGTCGTTCTACGGCGAGACTCGCCCTCCCCTTACGGGCGTCACGCTGCCGCCCGACGCGCCGCCGTGATGTCGTCGAAGCAATGCACGAACGTCATGCCGTCGATGACGAGGCGGTCGGCATGTGGGAGCTGCTTTCCGATCGGCCCGCCGGCGCCGGGTACGGCTTGCTCACCGCCGTAGCGGCGGAACAGCACGGTGCGATCGGTTTCGTCAACGTAGGCGACGATAACCACATCCTGTTCGCTGGCCTGCGTCAGCATCTCGATGATGCGCGTACATCTGTGGGTCGACTCGCCGATCCTCACATCGAACATGCCGTCGGCGAACATCTCCGGGGTGCCTCGGCGGCGGACGAAACCCCCGCCGGGTTTTGCGGCCAGGTAGTCCCCGGCCTTGACGCGCCGGGGACACGCACCGAAGTCCTCCTCGAAGCCGTCGTCCAAACAGGTGTAGAGCCGCCTGTAGCCATCGGCCGTCAGACTCTCGACGGCACACCATTCAACGTCGGTGTCCGTCAGTCGGCCCCACAGTCGGGTGTGACGCTGCGTCGACGGCGGATGCGGCGCGCCGTCAACCGCGAGCCACTGTTCGTCCACATCGATCTCGATGCATTCGCGATCATGGATCGTTGCCCGTCGCTCAGCCGCCATCGTATTGGTTCGGGTTAGCTGCCACTTCGACCCGCCGTCTGTGGGCTGGTATTCCGCCCAACGGACTTCGTGGTCGAGTTCGGGGACAACAAACCACCACGTGAGTTCGCGCATGTCCACGTCGGCCACGGGCGCTGCGGCCGGCTCGACGACAATGCGCGGCCGCTCGGCCGGAAACGGTGCGGTTCCATGCTTCCTGTTCATGTGGGCATTCCTCTTGAAGTCTGTGATTCCCAACACGCCGCGCACTCGGTCGCGACCTTGCGACAGGCGACGCTTGATGGTGCCGGGTGGGCTGCGATGGCGCGCTGCGATCTCCCGGATCGTGAACCCCTCTACGTAGAACGACCGCAGTGCCTCCCGCTCGGGTTCCGGCAACGTCTCGAACGCCTCGACCACATCGTCGATCACGCCTCGCCGGCGCACGTCGGCGACGCCGAGGCGATCAACCATCACCTCCAGCGCGCCATCTTCGGTGGGCGTCTCACGACGCCCCAAAGCGCGCAGGTAGTCGCTGCAACGATTGCGCGCCACCTGATACAGCCAGGCGCGCGGATCACGCGGTTGCCGGGCGCGCAGGCTCACCCAAGCGTGAGCAAGGGTCTCCTGCAGCACGTCTTGGACCGCGTCCACCGCACCGAGGCGGTGGCGGATCAAGGCCACGAGCGAGCGCTCGTAGCGGCGGATCAGCGTCGTGAACGCCTGCTGCTCGCCAGCGAGAATCCGCCGTGCCAGCACGTCGTCCGTTGGAGTTTGCGTCGGTTTCGCCATTGCACCCCACAAGGCGCACGGAACGGCCATAAGGTTCTCGAATTTTGCCCGTCGTGGCGGGGACATCTGGAGTAACGCACCTTTACCTGTTGGCCGGACCCTCCCCTATGGCATTGCGTCGTGAACGGCACTATCGTGGGTGCATCGGTTTGAGGCCCTTGGGGGACCACCATGCCCGTCGTCAGCATGAGGCAGCTTCTCGACCATGCGGCGGAGAACGATTACGGCGTTCCCGCCTTCAACGTCAACAACTTGGAACAGATGCGGGCCATCATGGAGGGCGCCGCAGCCACCGACAGCCCGGTGATCGTGCAGGCGTCTGCCGGGGCAAGGAAATACGCCGGGCCCACTTTTCTGCGCCATCTCATCCTTGCGGCGGTGGAGGAGTTTCCGCACATTCCGGTGGTGATGCATCAGGACCACGGCGCGTCGCCAGCCGTGTGCCAGCGATCCATCCAGCTTGGCTTCTCTTCGGTGATGATGGATGGCTCTCTGGAAGAGGATCAGAAGACACCGGCGAGCTACGACTACAACATCGACGTGACCCGGCAGGCGGTGGAGATGGCCCATGCCTGCGGCGTGTCGGTGGAAGGCGAGCTTGGTTGCCTTGGTTCGCTCGAGACCGGCGCGGCCGGCGAGGAAGACGGCGTCGGCGCCGAGGGCAGCCTGTCCATGGAAATGCTGCTGACCGACCCCGAACAAGCGGCGGATTTCGTCAAGCGCACGGAAGTGGACGCCCTCGCCATCGCCATCGGAACCTCGCACGGTGCCTACAAATTCTCGCGCCCGCCCACCGGCGACATCCTCGCCATCGACCGGGTGAAGGAAATCCATGCCCGCATCCCCAACACGCATCTCGTGATGCACGGCAGCTCTTCGGTGCCGCAGGAACTGCTTGCGCGCATCAACGAGTTCGGCGGCGACATCCCGGAGACCTACGGGGTGCCGGTAGCGGAGGTGCAAGAGGGCATCCGCCACGGCGTGCGCAAGGTGAACATCGACACGGACCTTCGGCTCGCCTCCACCGCTGCCATTCGCGAGCATTTGGCGAGAAACCGCTCCGAGTTCGATCCGCGCAAGTACCTCACCGAGTCGATGAAGGCGATGAAGGCGGTGGTGGTGGATCGCTACGAGGCGTTCGGTACCGCTGGCAACGCCGGCAAGATCAAGCCGGTTGGGCTCGAATCGATGTTCGAGCGCTACGCCGCCGGCGAGCTTGATCCCGTGGTGCACTAGCGCCGCTGCGCAGCGCTCTGGCAGTTTTCGCTGGCGCGAAAACTGCTACGGTCGGCCGCAGTGGGGCCGAAGGCGACGGGCTTGCCCGGTGCGTGGCGGGTCTGTCGCAGCGCAAGACAGGGCGCGAACAAGCCCCTGCCCTTACGAAGCCATCGTATGCGGAGCAAGATCGTGAACTTACGCTCCGCTCGAGGAGTCTAGTGTGCCCAAGGAAAGCACCGCCCAAGTGCCGTCCAGCACGGTCTCCCCCAAGGGACCGAGTCGAGGCAGCACCGCGTTCGATCCAAAGGACGGTTTCGGCCCGGACTACCGCGCCTTCTTCGACCTCGACCTAGGCCAACGCTTCGAGTGGCTGGAGCACGACGGCGTGCGGCTCGCAGTGCAGCGCTTTGCGCCGCCGGGGGACGCCGGCGGTGACGTCGTGCTGGTGCACGGCTACTACGACCATGTGGGCCTCTATGGCCACGCCATCCGCTATCTGCTCGGGCGAGGCTTCAGGGTGCACTGCTACGACCAGGAGGGGCATGGCCTGTCGAGCGGAGAGCGCGCCACCATCGCGAGCTTCGACCGCTACGCCTCGGCACTTGCGGCCTTCATCGAGACCATTCCCGAATGCGTCGGCGCGCGCTGGATCGTCGGCCAGAGCATGGGTGGCTCGGTCATCCTCGAACACCTCGACCGCAATCCGGAGACGGACTTCGACCAAGTATTGCTGCTCGCGCCGCTCGTGCGTCCCTGGCAATGGCCCCTGAACCGGCTCATCTGGCTCGCGGCACGCCCATTCGTCGGCAGTATTCCCCGCACGTTTGTAGCCAACACCAACAATCCTGAGTTCATGGCGCTCTTGCGCGCCGATCCCTTGCAAGCGAAGACGTTGCCGGTGGCGTGGGTGACGGCAATGGCCCGCTGGCTGCGCCAATTCGAGGCCCGCGGCGCTTCCCACCGCAAACTCACCGTCATCCAGGGTGGCGAGGACCGAACCGTCGATGCAACCTACAACCTCGCGCTCCTTGAGCGGCGCTATCGCATCGAGGTTCTCGACTTGCCCACGGCCCGGCACCACCTCGTGAACGAGGCGGGCGCCATCCGAGCCGAAATCTGGCGCTACCTGGACGGGCGCTGAAGCAACGCTCAAGACCGCTGCGGCCGCGCATGGCGGGCCATCGTCGAACCAATTCCGGCCGGGTTGGGCGCTAGAAGCGCCGTTCTGCGCGCATGCCGAACTCGCTCGCGTCGTTGCTCAGTATGCGGAGCACGTAGTCGCCGGTGTTCAGCCGCGCGTTGTCGTAGCGCGCGTCGCCGGCGTTGCGGCCATAGACAGCGACACGCCAGCCAACATCGGGCGCCGTGTAACCGATGTGGAAGTTGACCAAGGCGCGACTCGATATGCGTGTTAGGCGACCAGGGTCGGAGCTCGGCTCGCCCCACATGGCGGCGCGGTAGGAGTAGTCGAGGCGAACGCCGACTTCGCCACCACTTGCCAAGGTGCGGCGGTATTCGGGGGAAATCGACGCCGTGAGTTTGGGTGTCAGCGGCGCCACCGGTCGCACCCCTCGCTGAGGGTCCACTTCGGCATCCACATAGCCGAGCGTGGTCTCGAAGCGGAATCCCGCGCCCACATGCAGCACCCCCTCCAGTTCCAGTCCCGTGGTGGTTTGTTCGACGACCAGGTTGACCGTGTTGAATCCTTCTCCTGCCGTGGTGCTCACCTGGTAGGGCAGGTCGCTGTACCGCGTGCGGAACAGCGCGGCACCCAACTCGAGGCGGTGATGCGGCTGCCCCTTGACCCCGACTTCTTGGTTCAGCGCCGTGATGTTGTCTCCTGCCGAGAAGCAGTTCGGATCGGCGAAGAGGCAATAGGGCCGTGCCGGAAACTGACCCGACTGGTAGCCGCTCTGGACGGTCGCGTAGGCGCCGAAGAGGTCGCTCAACCGATAGCGGGCGGACAAGTCCCAGCTCGTCTCGTCCCAGCGCCGCTCGGCGACGACGAGCCCAGTGCCGACGTCGGTTTGGGCGTTTTTGCCGTCCCGCGTATGGCGGATGCCAACCGCCAGCCGCCAGCGAGTCGTGACCTCGCGGCTGAAGTTCGCGAAAGCAGCCGTGCTGTCGACTTCCTGCGCCAGCAGGAACCGACCGCGCAAACCCAAGAACACCGTCGGATCCTGCACGTTGGCACCGTCTTCCGCGAAGCGGTAAACGCCGGCCACAAAATCCCACAACTCAAAGTCGCCGACGAGGTGCATTTCCAACGATTCCTGATCGGCATCGCCTCGTTCCGGGAAGCTCAGGAAATCGTCGATGAGGCCGTCGTCGTCGAGGCCCGCCGTGTATTCGGAGCGGCGGACGCTGCCGATAGCCCTCGCGGTCAGGCCTTTGGCGAAGCTCCACTCCGCAGTCGCGGAGACTCCCCGCGCAGCATTGCTTACCCGCACCTGGTTCGCCTGGCCCGTGTTGTTGTCGTATGGGTCGGCGGCGATGTCGGCGTTGCGGTAGCCGGCCGCAAACACGGCGCCACCAGGAACTTCGTCGATCAGCGTGGTGTATGGGTTCAGGCCGTTGCCGCCGTCGTTCGCGTCCGCCACGAGGCGCATGGCAAGCGCCGACGAGGGCCGCCAAGCGAGTGCCAAACGCGCCGACAGTTCCCGCATTTCCCCCACGTCCCTGTCCGCATCCGCAACGTTGACGAATTCGCCGACGCCGCCGCGCCGGGTGATGCCGCCCGAGAACGTCACGGCCGCCACGTCCGACAGGTGCCCGTCATGGTGGACCGCAGCGTCGGTGCGGCCCCTCGAGCCGAGGCGCGCACTGACGCGCGTGCCGGCGTTCGTGCCCGGCGCCGAGGTGACGATGTTGATGGCACCGCCGATGGAGTTACGTCCATACAACGTGCCCTGCGGCCCGCGCAGCACCTCGATGCGTTCGATGTTGGCGAGATTCCAGTGCTGCCCCACCTGGCGACCGAGATAGACCCCATCTACGTACACGCCGACGCCCGGATCGGTGGTGATGAGGTGGTCTTGGGTGCCGATGCCGCGCACGAACGGGTTGGCGGACGAGGTGTGACCGGCGGAAAAGGTGGTGACGTTCAGGTTCGGGACGAACTTGCCCACATCGACAAGGTCGGCGATGCCGCGCTCGCCTAGGTGGTCGCCAGCGAAGACGCTGAGGGATGCTGCCACATCGTAGAGGCTCTGCTCCCGCTTGGCGGCGGTGACGATCACTTCTTCAATCAGGGGCGGCGTCTGGGCTTCTGCCGCGACGTCCGGCAGCGCAAGGAGCAACGCGAGCGCGGCCACGACCGTCCTCAGCCTCCAAGCCATCCATGGAATCCTAACGCCGCCCTCGCCGCAGAGCCTACCACTCGCGTCCCCTCGCCGAGCCGACCGGAGGCCTTGCGGACGTTGCGCACCGTTAGCGTCGGGCGTATGTTCAGGGGCTTGGGCTCGCCCTTGAAGGGGGCACAAATGCGCGCTTGGTGGTGGCGGCGCTGCTTCGTTGCGGCGGTGGCCACAGCCTTCGGGATCTGCCCCGCCGCGCAAGCCGATGACGCAACGCAGCGTGGGGAGCGGGCTGCCTCCGAGCAGGCGGCCGAGGAGATTCGTGCCGCGCAAGCGGCCAAGGCCGCGTTCCATCCGTCCCATTTGCGCTCGTCCGTTGCCACGATGAGCGCGACGCGCGTCAATCCGGCGGCAACGTCTCACGTCTGGCAAGCTCGCAAGGCTGCACGACCGCCACCGGCGATCATCCCTCGCATCGCCTTCTCCGAAGCCACGGGAGAGTCGTCCGAAACCTATTTCGACGAGCATATCGACGGCATCATCCAAGGTCAGTGCATCGCCTGCCATGTCGATGGCGGCGCGTCCGCCAACACGCGCATCGTCTTCGTCGCCGGCTCGGACGCTTCGAGTCGCCGCAGCAACCGGCAAACCCTGGCCGACTTCCTGAGCTTAGTCGAGGGCGGCGCCGAACTGCTGCTGAACAAGGTGCAGGGCGTCTCCCACGGCGGCGGCGTGCAACTGCAAGCGGGTTCGTCCGGTTTCGAGCACATGCGCACCTGGCTTGGCCTGGTCGGCGAGGAGGCCATTGCGCCGGGCGTGACGCCCGAGACCCTGTTCGATTCGGTGCGGATGGTCTCTCACGAACGCACGCTGCGACGCGCCGCCCTGCTCTTCGCCGGCCGCAACCCTACGGCAGAGGAACTGCGCACGCTGGCGGAGGGCACCGTTGGCGTCCGCCGAGCGATCCGCGACCTGATGCAAGGCCCGGCATTCCACGAATTCCTCATCCGCGCCGGCAACGACCGCCTGTTCACGGATCGTCACATCCGCTCGGTGCTCGATCCCAATTCGGAGTACTTCGTGCGGCTCGCGCAGCTCATGCGCAAGGGCCGGGTTCGCTATGGCGACGATTTCTACGGCAGCAAGTGGTTCCGCGCAGTGCAATTCGGCGTCGCCAGAGCTCCGCTGGAACTGATCGCCCATGTGGTGGAGAACGACCTCCCCTATACCGAAATCCTCACCGCCGACTACATCATGGCCAACCCGTTTGCGGCCGAGATCTACGACGCCCCGACCGAATTCCTGGACGACGACGATCCGTTCGAGTTCCAGCCCTCCGCAATCGTCGGCTACTACGGCAAGCACGAATCCAAGATCACTCGCTTCAACCAGAGATACGGCTTGCACGTCATCTCTCCCGGCACGCTGCGAATGGACATACCCCTCGCGGGAGTCCTCAATACCAATGTGTTCCTGCACCGCTACCCGTCCACGGCGACCAACCGCAACCGCGCCAGGGCGCGCTGGACCTACTATCACTTCCTAGGTGTGGACGTAGAGAAGTCGGCTTCGCGCACGACTGATCCGGCAGCCCTCGCCGACACCAACAACCCCACCATGCACAACTCTGCATGCACCGTCTGCCACGCAGCTCTCGACCCCGTGGCCGGTGCGTTCCAGAACTATGGCAACGAGGGCTACTACCGAGAGAACTACGGGGGCACGGACTCGCTGGACGAGTTCTACAAGGAGCCACCCGACGGCTCCGAAACCCTCTATGTCGAAGGCGACACCTGGTACCGCGACATGCGCGTTCCCGGCTTCGAGGGCGCCGTGGCACCCGATGCGGACTACAGCCTGCAGTGGCTGGCGAGCCGCATCACCGAGGACGAACGCTTCGCCGAGGCTGCCGTGCGCTTCTGGTGGCCCGCCGTGATGGGCACCGAAATGGCCGAGGCGCCGGAAGACCCGGGCGATGTCGGCTTCGCCGGGCGACTGCTTGCGGCCAACGCCCAAGCCCTCGAAATGACCCGACTTGCCGAGCGCTTTCGGCAGGGCATTGGCAGCAAGCACCCCTACAACGTGAAGAACCTGCTGACGGACTTGGTGCTCTCCAAGTGGTTCCGCGCAGGTGCCGTCACCGACGACGACCCCACGCGCCGGGAGGCCTTGCGCAACGCCGGTGCCGAACGCTTGCTGACGCCGGAGGAACTCACCCGCAAGACCGCGGCCGTCACCGGCGTCGAGTGGGGGCGGATCCGTCCCAACACGAACCTGCGATTCGTGCACAACTCGAGCCATCTAGAGCGCGACTATCACCTCCTCTACGGCGGCATCGACTCTGCCGGTGTCACGGAGCGCGCCCCCGACATGACCGCGTTGATGGCGTCTGTGGCGCAGCGTCAGGCCTTGGAACTCAGCCGGATGATCGTCCTCAAGGAGCTCTACCTGCTGCCGAGAGCGGAGCGCCGGCTCTTCGGCAGCGTGGATGTTCGGCGTTCGCCGGCGGCGGAACTCGGAAGGGTGTCGTCGGTGCGGGGCTTAAGGGACTCGCCGCAAACGCTCGCCGTCTCGGGCGCCATGAAGCGCGGCGCCAAGACAGTGACCCTAGCATTCCTGAACGGCACCTGGGATGGGGAGCAACGCAAGGGCCGCCACCTGTGGGTGGATCGCATCGCGCTCAAGGACTCCGCCGGGGCATTGGTGGCGAACGTTGAACTCGAGGAGCTCTCGAACTACACCACCAGTCACAACGGCAACTGCGGCCACTTCACCGACAATGGCTATCAGTTCCACGGCTGCGAAGGGGCTCTGTTGCGCTTTCCCGTCACCATTGCGGCAGACGGCGACTATCGGCTCGAAGTCGTCGCGTGGGGCGAACGCTTCGGCGACCAACTGCCGCGCCTCGCGGTTTCCGTGGACGGCGACCGCATCAGCGCGCGACAAGCCTCCCGCATCAAGGTGCAACTCGCGGCGCTGCATTGGCACCTTCTCGGCGAGCAGGTCGGGACCGACTCGGCGGATGTGAAGGAAGCCTATGCCCTGTTCACCGATGTCTGGCGCCAGCACTACGACCTGACGAGCGGCAGTCGGCTTTGCGACTGGCCAGCGGGAAGGTGCCTGCTGAACGTGGACCAAGCCTTCTTCGAGGGCATCGTGGAGGAACAACCGCTGAAGGGGAACGCCCAAGGCTGGCGCTGGGTGGATTGGCGGCAGGCGGAGGAGATCATCGGCGCAACCCCAGACCCGTTCCACGTGGCGCAGTCTTGGGCCGTGGTGCTGGCATTCCTCATGACCGACTATCGGTACCTACACCTGTGATTGGCGGGGGACATATGGCGGCGCAACTCCTGCTGCGAGCAGAGCCGTGAATCGGCGCCGGGCGCTCAAGGCATTGGTCGGCGGCACCGCTGCCGGCTGGGGCGCTTTCCACCTGCCGCTCGCCCACGCCGACGACTACACCGGCAAGCTCTTCGTCTTCGTCCAGGCCGACGGTGGCTGGGATCCCACGAGCTTCTGCGATCCCAAGACCAACGTGCCGGGGGAACCCGTCATCAACCATTGGGCGGAGCGGGGCACCACCCAAGAAGCGGGCGGCATTCGCTACGCCCCGTTCGCCGACAACGCTGCCTTCTTCCGCAAGTACCACCGACGCATGCTGGTCATCAACGGCGTGGACGCACAGACCAACTCCCACACCGTAGGCGTCACACACAACTGGAGCGGCCGCAACGCCGAGGGCTTCCCGACCATGACCGCCCTCTTGGCGGCGCACCATTCGCCGGACATGCCGCTCAACTATCTCAACTTCGGCGGCTTTTCCGCCACCGGCGGCGTAACACGTTTCACTCGCCTCGCGGACGCCGGGCGAATCCGCGCGCTCGCCTACGCCAATCGCGTCCACGGCAACGAAGAGCTTCTCCGGCCAAGCGAGTGGTCCACGCTTCAGCGGTATCGAGCCAGGCGCATAACCCGTCTGAACGAGGCGCCTGGCTTGCTGCCGCGTCCGGCACGCAACCGAAGGCACTACCAATCCGCGCTGTCGCCGGCTTCCACCGAGGGGCTGAAACGCTACGCCGAAGCACTGCCACCGGACGACCAGCTCGAGCAGAATGTGCAGTACGCCTACGACGGCGACACCTTCCACAACGGCCTGAGGCGTCAGGCCCAGCTATCGGTATTGGCATTCAAGACCGGCATTGCCGTGAGCGCCGACCTCTTCCTGAGTGGCTTCGACACGCATCGAAGCAACGACGCCAAGCAAGGGTGGCTCTTGGGCGCCCTCACCGGCAGCGTGGACTACCTCTGGGAATACGCCGAAAGGCACGGCATCGCCGACCGCCTCGTGGTGGTGATCGGCTCGGACTTCGGCCGCACCAACCATTACAACGCCGAGGACGGCAAGGACCACTGGCCCATCGGCAGCTTCGTCGTCATGGAGAAGAACCAGCCCTGGACAGGCCGCACCATCGGCGAAACCGACGACCTGCACTTCGCCCAGAAGATCAACCCCACGACCCTTGAGCGAGACGACACCCAAGGCACCATCATCTACCCCAAACACGTACACAGGGCCCTGCGCAGCTACCTAGGCTTGGAGGATTCCCCCTTGGCCGCGGCGTTCCCGTTCCACAACACCGAGGACTTCCGCTTCTTCGGCTAGCGCCGCCAAACCCCTCGCTGCGCCGCAGCCCCCCAAACTACCTTTGCCCGAGATGGCGAGGCCTCGCCACAGGGATCCTTGCCTTCCCTTGCCACGGACGCAGGAATACGTTGAAGTCGTGGACGATGCACGACGCTATTGCACGAGCTGACGAGCGATTCTTCTGGAGGAAGGGCGTGTTGATCGGGCCCGATGGGCGCCGTCGCGATGCGCTCGGCTGCCGCGCGACACCGTCTCGAAGACGCGCCTTGCGGCCCGTATGGTGGGCGAGACGCCCTCCCACCGAATAGGTAGGTCGTGAAGCGTCGTCAAGCCGTGCGGGCGCTGATCGTGTCGGAGCCGGACGAGAGCGTCTTGCTGCTGCGCATGCGGCGGCCCGACGGGAACGGGGACTTCTGGTTGCTGCCGGGTGGCGGGGTCAAGCCAAACGAGGAACGGCTCGATGCGCTCTTGCGTGAGGTTTGGGAGGAGACTGGGCTGACCGTCTCCAGCACACCGCGCCTGATATGGCGGCGCACGCATCGGTTTGGTCGCAGTGGCGGCTGCATCGAGCAGCACGAGGACATCTATCTCGTGGTCGCGCCGCGCTTCCAACCGACGTCGGCCCACAACCCCGAACAAAGCGAAGTGGGCATCTTCCGCGAGTTCCGCTGGTGGTCGGCGACAGCCTTCGAGGGCGCTGGCAATGATGTGTTCGCACCCCGATCATTGCCTCGCCTTGTCGCTGGCATCTTCGCCAAGGGACCGCCGCCGCAACCGATTTCGCTTCGCGACTAGACGGGTGTGGCGAGTGGTGCGCCGGCAGGACGAATCGATGCCCTTTTCGAGTCACTCTAGGTATATTCGTTTCGGGGGGAACGGCAACGGGGAGGTCAGGTGAGTAGTCCCAAGAAGGAAGGACAGCCAAATCAACTGACGATGTCCCCGGAGTCGATGCGGCAGTTGGGCGTTGCCGCACTGGAACTGCTCATTGAGAGGATCGATGGCCTCGGGGACGCCAAAGCCTGGGACGGTGAGTTCCGTCAGGTGCTCGAGGATCGGCTCGATTTGGCTCCGCCAGAAGACGGCCGGCCGGCGGAGGAGGTGTTGCGTCAGGCGGTACACGACGTGCTGCCGTTCGCCGCTCGGCTGGATCATCCTCGTGCCTTTGGCTTCGTGCCATCGTCGCCCACGTGGCCCGGCGTCGTGGCCGACTTCCTCGCCGCTGGATTCAACATCAACTCGTGCACCTGGCTCGTGTCGAGCGGGACCAGCCAACTGGAGCTGATCGTCGTGGACTGGGTGCGCGGCTGGCTCGGCTATCCCGAGACGGCCGGCGGGCTGCTGACGACCGGTGGCTCCGCGGCCAGCGTCGAGGCGCTGGTGGCGGCAAGGGAGGCCGCCGGGCACCCGGAGCGTCCGACCGTCTATATGAGCGACCAGTCGCATGGCGCCTTGAAGCGGGCGGCGCTGATCGCGGGCGTGCGGCGTGAGCACATTCGCCTGGTTCGTTCGGACGACCACTTCCGCATGGACCTGGCCGAGCTGCGGCGTCTGGTCAGCGACGATCGCGCCAACGGGTTGGAACCCTTGGCCGTGTGTGCCAATGCCGGGACGAGCAGTACGGGCGCGGTCGATCGGCTCGCGGACATGGCCGATTGGTGCGAGCGCGAGGGCATTTGGCTGCATGCGGATGCGGCCTACGGTGGCTTTTCGGTGGTGACCGAGGAAGGAAGGGAACAGCTCGCTGGCATCGACAGGGCAGATTCTGTTGGGCTCGACGCCCACAAATGGTTCTTCCAGCCCTACGAGGCAGGCATGCTGATGGTCAGGAACGCCGATCACCTCGAGGGCGCCTTCCTGATCGGCAACGACGTGCTTCAGGACACGGTTTGGGGCGCCAACCATCCCAACTTCGCCGATCGCGGCCTGCAGCTCAGCAGGACGGCGCGGGCACTGAAAATCTGGATGTCCGTACAGACTTTCGGCATGGCAGCGTTTCGTGCGGCGGTGCAGAACGGGCTCGACCTCGCGCGCCAGGCGGAGGCGTACGTGGAGTCTTCGCCGATGCTGGAGACGACGGCGCCGGTTTCGTTGGGGATCGTGTGCTTCCGCGTCAATCCCAGCGGCTACGACGAAGACGCCTTGGAGGCACTGAACAAAAGAGTGCTGACGCAAGTGTTCTGGGATGAACTGGCTTTTTTCTCTTCCACATCGCTGAAAGGAGTCTTCTCCTTGCGGCTCTGCATCCTCAACCACACCACCACCTGGGAGGACGTGCGCAAGACGCTGGATTTGGTCGTGCGTCTCGGCGAGGAAGCCCTGGCCGAGGGCGAGTGGCGTGTTGACGAGGCGCGCACTTGAAGCCGACTGGGCCCGGCGAATTGCGATGGAGAGTGCCGGCGCCCCTGGCGACCACCGAGGCCGTGATGGACGACGGCACCAAAATCGTCGTGCGTCGCCACGGCAATCCCGCCGGAACGCGCCTTGTGCTGAGCCACGCCAACGGCTTCGCCGCGGACGCCTACTATCCGTTCTGGAGCCTGCTCACGGACCGGTTCGACGTGGTGGTTTACGACTTCCGCAATCATGGATGGAACGCCGTCGGTGAGCTCACGGCGCACTCCATTCCGACCTTCGTCCGCGACATGACGACCGTGGCGCAGGCGGTCGAGGGTGCGTTTGGGGCAAAGCCCGCCATCGGCGTGTTCCATTCCCTGTCGGGGCAGACGGCGGCGATCGAGGCGTGCTCGGGAGCGGCGTCGTTCGCGGCGCTGGTGCTGTTCGACCCCTTCATCTGCCCCCAAGGCTGCCACCCGGGGCACAGGGAACGCCTCAGGACGACCATGGCGCGAATGGTCGAAGGGGCCTTGCGCCGCCGCAGTTCCTTCGACAGCGACGATGCCTTCGCGCAAAGGCTGCGCGGGACGCCGGCATTCGAGCGTATGCGGCCGGGCGTTGCCGAGCTTCTGGCACAGACGACACTACGCGCCGCGGACCAGGAGTCCGGCTTTGTTCTGAGGTGTCCGCGGGAATACGAGGCGCAGGTCAGCGAGCAAGGCTACCCCTACGCCGCCACGGTGGATGTCGATGCCATTGCCTGTCCCGTGAAGGTGATCGGCAGCGATCCCGTAGCGCCCCATTCGTTCCTGCCAACCGTGGCGATGGACGAAATCGTGGCCTTGAACTACGACTTCATACCGGAGACCACCCACTTCCTCCAGCTTGAGGAACCGGAACAGTGCGTCGCGGCAATGTTGGATTTCATCGGCGACGACGGCGCACTGGCCCTCGCGGGAGCGCGCTAGCGCGCCCTGACGGGCGCGTTGGCAGTTCGCTACGCGAACTGCTGGCCTTCGTGCTCGCATTCGCTCGCAGCTAGCTATGGCTAGGAGCCAGCGCCGTTCCTACGGCGCAGCCTCCTAGCAGTCTGTGGGGGTCCCGCGGGGGCCTCCAAATGTCGAGTACACTCGACAATAGAAAGGCCGTCGAGTAGGATCGACAAAACACCTACCGCAGATTCCACTCGACAAATGGCGGACAACCTTCTCGACACCGCGGCCACTTGGAGCTTTTGGGATGCGGCACCGTCGCCGTCGATCCCTCGCGCGATCGAGTTGCCGGGCTCCCTCAGCGGCCGCGTGGCGCTAGTCCTCCAAGGCGTCCGGCGCTGCGGCAAGTCCACGCTGCTCGCGCAGATGATCGGCCACTATGGACTCCACCGGCGCGACTGCCTGTTCCTCAACTTCGAGGATCCCCGACTCGCCGGCGACCTTCACTTCGAGACGCTCGAACGCGTCACTCAGGCGTTCGGCGTGTTGCGGCCGCATGCCGAAAACCTCACGATCTTTCTCGATGAAATCCAATGGGTTGCCGGATGGGAACGATGGCTGCGAAGCAAGCTCGAAAGGCCCGGCCGCTTTCAGTTCGTTGTCAGTGGCTCCAACGCCCACCTGTTGTCGGGCGAACTGTCGTCCGTGCTGACCGGTCGGCACATCACGGTCGAGCTCTTTCCGTTCGATTTTGCGGAGTTCCGGCAGGTGCACCCGGAGGCCAGCCTTGCAGACTTCCTGCATCGCGGCGGCTTTCCGGAACCGCTCGCGAGCGTTGACGCCGACCTCCTTCTGCGACAGTACTTCGTGGACATCCTGCAACGCGATGTGCGCGAGCGGGTCGGCGCAAGGTCGTCGCTGGCCTTAAGGCAGATCGTCCAGATGGTGTTCGAATCCTCCGGCTCTGAACTCAGCCTGCGCCGCATCGCCGCCGCTGCCGGTGTCGCCGTCGAGACGGTTGCCGCCTACTTGGACGCTTGCGAGCAAGCGTATCTACTCTTCCCCTGCCCTTGGTTCGCATTCTCGCAACGCAAGCGTGCCCAGCGGAACCGCAAGTACTACCCCGTGGACACAGGGTTGCGCCGCGTCTCGGTGACGCGCGCCGGCCAGGACGCAGGAAAGGCGCTTGAAGGCGCCACATTCATCGAACTCAAGAAGCGCTGCGGCGATGTCTTCTATTGGCGCAAGGCCGGCGAGGTCGATTTCGTCGTCCAATCCGGCCGCATCCCCACCCCAATCCAAGTCACCTTGCATGGTGCCACCGAATGCCACCTCCGAGCACTCGACGACTTCTACGAGACCTTCCCCCACGCCAACGAGGCCATCACCGTGACAGCGGCCAACTTCCCGGAAGTGCTAGGGAACCTCTGATTAAGTGCCCCTGGCCAGAGAGAGGCTTGCGATGTCACGCACAGGCAAGGCGGTGATGCGTTCGGTCACCTGAGGCCGTGGGACAAGCATGGCTGGGCAAATAATCCTTGAAAATCTTCCTTTCAAGAGCGGATTTTCTAGGAGGTCGAGGGCGACCTCGTTACGGGCCATCGCGATGCGGAAGTCCCGGTGCCCACAAGCGGCGGATCGGAACCGCCTTGAAGCGCTCGCCAAAGGAGACGACGTTCATGCTGGCCCATGCACCGACACGACGTGTTTGTCAACGACAACGTAAGGACGCCGTGCAGCCTGAAGATGGTGAGTCGACGGCTGTCACGGCGCCTTTACCACAATGCCGAGATTGGCACCGCGAACATGCGACCGCCGAACGCGACGACGCGGTCGTGGTCGTAGAGAACCATGCCCAGGACGAAGCGCTCTCCACAGGCTTCGGCCAAGCGACGCAAACCGGAGAAGTCCGCCGAAGTAACAGATGCGGCGGCCTTTACCTCCACACCCACGACTCGCCCTTCGTGGTTCTCGAGGACGACATCGACCTCATTGACCTCTTTGTCACGAAAATGCGAGAACGTAAGGCGGTCGTCCGACCAGCCGGCGTGCTTGATCAACTCGCCGAAGACGAAGCTCTCGAGCAAAGGGCCGAACGGCTTCCGTTCTAGCCGCAGCCGGTCTGGATTGAATCCGCGCAACGCTGCGAGCAGGCCGGCGTCAAGGAAGTGAAGCTTGGGGGACTTGGTGAGACGGCTGAGCGCATTGGTGTGCCAAGGAGGCAGCGATTGCACAAGGAAGAGGTTTTCGAAAACGCCAACGTACTTGCGCGTGGTGACGTGGTTCATGGCAAGCGGCGCACCGATGCGCGAGTAATTTGCAAGCTGGCCCGAGCGCTCGGCGAGAACGCGCAGCAGGCTAGGCATCGAGGACAGTTGCTCGATGCTAGCTATGTCCCGAACGTCGCGTAGGACGATCGCTTCGGTGTAGTCGAGATGCCAGTCCCTTCTCCTCCGCCAAGTCGCACGCGCCAATGCTTCGGGATATCCCCCGGCAAGAACCGCCGACACGAGGGCATCGCCGACCACGCTCTCGCCGACAGTTGGGGCATGGCCAGCAAACGCCCGCTCCAGGAAGATCGGGCGAGCGCCCCGTATCTCCGCCTGAGCGAGCGGAAACAGCCGGATGATGCTCATTCGACCAGCCAACGAATCTGCAACCAGCGGCAGCGTCATTAGGTCCGCTGATCCCGTGAGCAGGAATCTCCCTGGGCGTGGGTCCCTGTCCACCTCGGCCTTGATCGCCAAGATGAGACCGGGCGCACGCTGGACCTCGTCGATGACAATCCGATCGAAGCCGCGCACGAAACCGACGGGGTCGTTCACGGCCGCTTCAAGAGCAGTGGCGTCGTCGAGCGTGACGAAAGGCATGTCGTCGCCCGCTATCTGCTCCACCAACGTGGTCTTCCCCGACTGCCTAGGCCCGCAAACGAGAACAACCCGCGTATCGGCGAGCGCTTCGCGGACGCGATGTTCGATGAAACGAGGGTACATGGCTCTCGCCATCCGACTTCGAATGGGAGGCAAAACATTGAACGCCGACCAATTGAAAGTCAAGTGCCGACCAATTGAAAGCAAAGTGCCGACCAATTGAAAGAACTAGGACGACCAATTGAAAGAACGAGGCCGACCAATTAGAAGCAAGAAGGCCCGGCCGATTGCAATAGCCGAATGGACGCCGGACTCGGCAAGGTCGCCGAACAAGTCTGAGACAGGTTGTGCGTTCAGCAAACACCCATGAACACCCCCTCCACCTTCAAGGGCTGTCGCGGAACGGATCGGGGGAGGAGAGCGAGAGGGGGAGGGGCTAGGCCAATCAGTGGAGAGGTCAGGGAGGGCAGGATGCCCTCCCTCCGGGGTCGGCCTTCGGCTATCCCGCTCTGAAGGGCGCGCGTGCTCGCGTTCGCTCGCAGCTACGACTAGCATGTGCAGGGCGGGTCTTCGGAGGGAAGGCATTCTGCCTTCCCTGCGCACCGTCAGGTGCGCCGAGCGCGAGGATTGCGAGGGAAGCGCCTGACGGCGCCAGGGAAGGCAGAATGCCTTCCCTCCGAGAACCGTCCACCGCCAAGTCCGACAGACTGCTAGGAGGCTGCGCCGTAGAAACGGCGCGGGCTTCTAGCCGGAGGGGTGAGCGAATGCGAACCCGGAGGCCAGCAGTTGCGAAGCAACTGCCGACGCGCTCGTAGAGCGCGCTAGCGCTCTCTCTACAAGCGCGCCGACGGGTTCGCTGGCGCTCGGCGTCTGGCCCCAGCCCCACCTACCTATGACGTTGCACCGTAGAATGACGCTGTCGCGCCATTTCTACGGCGCAGGCTCCTAGTCAGCCGCGGCGGTGTAGTTCGGCACCTCCTTCATCGAGAGCTTGATGCGGCCGCGTTCGTCGAGGTCTAGGCAGACGACGTCGATCATTTGGCCTTCCTCCAGGTAGTCGGTCACCTTTTCCACGCGCTCCTTGGCGATTTGGGAGATGTGGAGGAGGCCGTCCTTGCCCGGGAGGATGTTGATGAAGGCGCCGAAGTCGACGATTCGCTCGACGCGGCCGTGGTAGATCTTGCCGATCTCCGCCTCGGCGGTGATCTCTTCCACCCTGGCCACGGCGGCGTCGCGGGATTCGGCGCTGGTGCCGTAGATGCGGACACTGCCGTCGTCTTCGACATCCACCTCGGCGCCGGTGTCTTCGACGATGGAGCGAATCGTGGAGCCGCCCTTGCCGATGATGTCGCGAATCTTGTCCGGGTGGACCTTGAGCACCACCATCGAAGGCGCGTTCTCGGAGACGGTGGCGCGGGATTCGGTGATAGCCTTGCCCATCTCCGCGAGGATGTGCTGGCGAGCCTCGTGCGCCTGTTCGAGCGCCTGCTCCATGATCTCTTCGGTGATGCCGTCGATCTTGATGTCCATCTGCAAGGCGGTGACGCCGGCGGCGGTTCCGGCCACCTTGAAGTCCATGTCGCCGAGGTGGTCCTCGTCGCCCAGGATGTCCGTCAGCACGGCGAAGCGGTTGCCTTCCTTGACGAGGCCCATGGCGACGCCGGCAATGGGCGCCTTCATGGGAATGCCAGCATCCATGAGCGCCATGGAGGTGCCGCAGACACTCGCCATCGAGCTTGAGCCGTTGCTCTCGGTGATCTCCGAGACGACGCGGATCGTGTAGGGGAAATCCTCCACATCCGGCAGGCAGGCGCTGACGCCGCGCCGCGCCAGCCAGCCGTGACCGATCTCGCGCCGCTTCGGCGCACCCATGAAGCCTTCCTCGCCGACGCTGTAGGGCGGGAAGTTGTAGTGCAGCATGAAGGGATCCTTGCGCGAGCCCTCGAGGGCGTCGATGAGGGCGGAGTCGCGCATGGTGCCGAGGGTTGCGACCACGATGGCCTGGGTTTCGCCGCGCTGGAAGAGGGCCGAGCCGTGGGTCTTGGGCAGCACGCCCACTTCCGCGGTGATGGGGCGCACGGTGCGCAAGTCGCGGCCGTCGATGCGGGGTTCGCCGTTCAGCACGCGGTCGCGGACGATGTTCTTCTCGATCTTGGCGAAGGCGTCGGCGACGTCTTCCTCATCGATGTCGCTCTCGCCGAGCTTGTCCACGGCGGCGTTGCGAACTGCGCGCACCTTGATCTGCCGTTCCTGCTTGTCGGTGATGCGGTAGGCGTCGCCGAGGTCGGAGCCGGCCGCCTCCTCGACGGCGGCGAGCGCTGCCTCGTTCACCGGCGGCGGATTGAAGTGCCAGCGCGGCTTGCCCGCTTCGGCGGCAAGCTCTCCGATGGTGTCGATCACCACCTGCATTTCCTGATGGCCGAACAGCACCGCGCCGAGCATCTGGTCTTCGGTGAGTTCCTTGGCTTCGGACTCCACCATGAGCACGGCGCTCTTGGTGCCGGCCACCACCATGTTGAGGTGGGAGGATTCGAGCTCCTCGTAGCCGGGGTTGAGGACGTAGCGGTCCTCGACGAAGCCCACACGCGCCGCCCCAATGGGACCGGCGAAGGGGATGCCGGAGACGGCGAGGGCCGCACTGCAGCCGATCATGGCCGGGATGTCCGGGTCCATGTCCTTGTCCACGCTCATCACCGTGGGGATCACCTGTACCGCGTTCATGAAGCCCTTGGGGAAGAGGGGGCGGATGGGGCGGTCGATCAGCCGTGAGGTGAGGGTTTCCTTGTCGCTCGGACGCCCCTCCCGGCGCAGGAAACCGCCCGGGATGCGCCCGGCGGCGTAGGTCTTCTCCTGGTAGTTCACCGTGAGCGGGAAGAAATCCTGCGCCGGATTGGTCTTGGGGTTGGCCACCACGGTGCAGAGCACCACGGTGTCGCCGACTGACGCCATGACGGCACCGGTGGCCTGGCGGGCTATGCGATTGGTTTCGAGGACGACCTGATGGCCGCCGTATTCAAACGTCTTCTTTGTACTCAAGTTCCTGTTGCTCCTGTCGTTTCCGTCTTTCGTTTCCGTGTTCATGCGCCTTGGGGCGCGTTTGGCAGCTCGGTCGTGAGCTGCTGGTTTGTGGCCGGCCTTGGTGCGGCTTTGCCCCCCTCCCAAAGACCTCTGGTTCTCCAAATCCCCAAGAGGGAAGTGATGGGAGGGAAGGGCCGTTAGCGGCGCAGGCCCAGGCGGCCGATAAGCTCGGTGTAGCGGGCTTGGTCCTTGCCCCTCAGATAGTCGAGCAGTTTGCGGCGCTGGTTCACCATGCGGATCAGGCCGCGGCGCGAGTGATGGTCCTTGCCATGATCGCGGAAGTGGCTTTGCAGCGCGTTGATGTTGTGCGTGAGCAAGGCCACCTGAACTTCCGGCGAGCCGGTGTCGTTCTCCCCACGCGCGTATTCCGAGACGATCTGTCCCTTTGCTTCGGCAGTCAATGCCATTTGGTTGCTCCCTGAATATGCGTACTTGCCCTTCCTTGGGCGTTTTGGGAACGACGGATACCACGCATATCTGCAGTCATCCGCCGCCATTGCCGACGAGCCGCCTTGGGGCCACCCGTCCATCTTCCAGAATTTCGCCAACGCCGACGAAGCGGTCTTCACCGGCTTCGTGCTCCGCCAGCCGCACCCAGCCGGACGCGGGCGCATGCGGCACCTGCACCGGCTGGCCTTGCTTCACATACCACGCCGTGGCGGTGGTGAGCGCCACGCACGGCCACTCCCGCACGGCGCTCGACACCGGCTGCAGCATGGCATCGAGGCGGCCTTCTTCGTGGGCGCTTTCGAGTGCCTCGAAGGTTACGAGGTCCGCTTCGCCGTACGGCCCCGCTTGGGTCCGTCGCAGTTCTGACACATGCGCGCCGCAACCGAGTGCCTGGCCCAGGTCTTCGGCAATGGTGCGCACATAGGTGCCCTTGCTGCAATGAATGTCGAGCGTGAGCAGGTCGTCCGTGAAATCGACGATGCGGTTCTCGAACACCGTCACCGGACGAGCCTCGCGCTCCACCTCGATGCCTTGTCGCGCGAGCTTGTACAGCGGCTGCCCCTGGTGCTTGACGGCGGAGTACATGGACGGAACCTGCTCGAACTCGCCGCGAAACGCCTCGAGCGCCGCATCCACCCGGGCGCGGTCGATGCCTTCGACGCTTGCCGTGGCGATCACTTCGCCATCGGCATCGCCGCTGTCGGTGGCGATGCCAAGGCGCACGCAGGTGAAGTATCTCTTGTCGGAATCGAGCAAGAACTGCGAGAACCGGGTGGCGGCGCCGAGGCACAGCGGCAGGACGCCCGTGGCGAGCGGGTCAAGGCTGCCGGTGTGGCCCACCTTGCGGGCGCGAAACAGCCGCTTCACCCGTTGCACCGCCTCGTTCGAGGTGATGCCCGTGGGCTTGTCGAGCGCCAACATGCCATGCACGTCGCGGCCGCGCGAGCGCCTACGCATGGGGATCTCCCGCCGCCGTCGGTTCGTTGCGGCGTCGGTCGGCGTTCAACGCTGTCTGGATGAGCGCCTCCATTCGAGGTCCCTCCACCATGGCGCGGTCGTAATGGAACCGGAGCCGGGGCGTAGTGCGCATGCTGTGGCGACGTGCCACTTCCGAACGCAGGAAGCCAGCGGCGCGATTCAACGTTGCCACCAGTTCGCTGCGCGACGGCTCGTCTTCGGTCTCGATGGACGAGACATACACGTCCGCCCAACTGAGATCCCGACTCACGCGAGCATCGGTCACAGAGAGCAGGCGCACGCGCGGGTCCCGCATCCGCTGGCTGACGATTCCCGCTAGTTCTTCTCGGATGAAATCGGCGACCCGGTTCGCGCGTTCGGGGCTCATAGCGCCCGCGCGACTTCCCTGGAGTCGAAGACTTCGATCTTGTCTCCCGCCCGTACGTCGTTGTAGTTGCGCACGCCAATGCCGCATTCAAGGCCGCCGCGCACTTCCATGACGTCGTCCTTGAAGCGACGCAGCGATTCGAGCTCGCCCTCGTAGATCACCACGTTGTCGCGCAGGACGCGAATCTTCTTGTTCCGGAACACCGCGCCTTCGAGCACCATGCAGCCGGCCACCTGGCCGAAGCGAGGCGAACGGAACACGTCGCGCACCTCGGCGGTGCCAACGATCTCCTCGCGCACTTCCGGTTCGAGCATGCCTTCGAGAATCTGCTTGATGTCGTCAACGAGTTCGTAGATGACGCTGTAGTAGCGCAAGTCCATGCCTTCGCGCTCGATGATCGCCTTGGCGGCGTTGTCGGCGCGGGTGTTGAAGCCGAAGATGGCGGCGCCGTAGGTGAGCGCCATGTTGGCGTCCGATTCCGTGATGCCGCCGACACCGGAACCCAGGATGTTCACCGCCACCTCGTCGTTGCCGATCTCGGCACAGGCCTGGACGATGGCCTCGAGACTGCCGCGCACGTCGGCCTTCAGCACCAGCTTAAGCACGCGTTTCTCGCCCTTGCCGAGGTTGGCGAACATGCTCTCGAGGGTGGCGGCCTTTTGCGTGGCGAGGCGCTGCTCCTGGCTCCTGTCGGCGCGGAACTCGGCGAGTTCCCTTGCCTTGCGCTCGTCGGTCACCACCGAAAAGCTGTCGCCGGCGCCGGGCGTGCCGTTGAGGCCAAGCACTTCCACGGGCGTCGAAGGCGCAGCGTCTGCCGCGGCTTCGCCACGATCGTTCATCATGGCGCGGACGCGGCCGAAGCATTCGCCGGCGATGATGACGTCGCCCTTGCGCAGGGTGCCGTTCTGCACCAGCACGGTGGCGACGGGGCCGCGACCGCGGTCCAGCCGCGACTCGATCACCGTGCCCCGCCCCGGGGCATCCTGCACGGCGGCCAACTCCAAGAGTTCCGCCTGCAGGGTGATGGCTTCGAGCAGAGTGTCGATGCCCTGGCCCGTCTCCGCCGACACTTCGACGAATTGGGTGTCGCCGCCCCAGTCCTCGGGAATGACATCGAGCGCGGACAGTTCGTTCTTTACCCGCTCCGGGTCTGCGCCTTCGAGATCCATCTTGTTCACGGCGACGATCAGCGGCACCTCGGCGGCGCGGGAGTGATTCACCGCTTCCTCGGTCTGCGGCATCACGCCATCGTCGGCAGCCACCACCAAGATCACGATGTCGGTGGAACTCGCGCCCCGGGCGCGCATGGCCGAGAACGCAGCGTGGCCGGGCGTGTCGATGAAGCTGATGTTGCCGTGGTCGGTTTCGACGTGGTAGGCGCCGATGTGCTGGGTGATGCCGCCAGCCTCTCCGGCGACTACGCGGGTGTGGCGGATGTAGTCGAGGAGCGATGTCTTGCCGTGGTCCACATGCCCCATGACGGTGACCACGGGTGGCCGTGATTGCGCCTTGCCCTCCACCTGCAACGACTGTTCGTGCTGCTGCTCGATGGCGTCTTCGGCGATGAGCTTGACGGTGTGCCCCATCTCCTCGACCACCAGCACCGCGGTGTCTTGATCCAAGGGCTGATTGATGGTGGCCATCACCCCCATGCCCATCAGCGTCTTGATGACCTCGCCAGCCTTGACGCTCATGCGCTGGGCCAATTCGCCAACGGACACCACCGCACCGAGTTCGACTTCCCGCGAGGTGATCTCCTGCGGCGTGAACTCGCCCCCCTGACGTTCGATGGAAAGCGGCTGACCACGCCTCTTGGCGCGGCGGCTTTCCTTCTTCAGGGAAAGTTCGCGGCGGCGGGTGCGACCGTCGCCGAAGTCGTCGCTGCGGCGCGTCTTGTCGCGGCGATCGCCGCTGCGGGCCGGCCCTTTGCCGGGGGCGCGACGATTGCCACTCTCGGCGGCACGGGCAGCGGCCTGCGCCTTGGCGGCGGCTTCGGCAGCCGCCGTCGCCGGGTCTTGCTCGGCTTCCTTCGCCGCGGCACGAGCGGCCTCTTCGGCTTCCTTGGCCTGCCGCGCAGCCAGCTCCTCGGCCTCGCGCCGGGCCTGTTCGATCTTGGCTTCCTCTGCCCGGCGCGCTTCTTCGGCCTGGCGTCGTGCCTCCTGCTGACGTGCCTGCTCGGCTTCCTTGCGCCGCGCTTCCTCCGCGCGAATGCGTTCCGCCTCGTTCTCGGCCTCTGCTGGCCTCGGTGCTGCGGCCGGCGCTTCCGCCGGGCGCTTGGCATAGCTGCGCTTGCGGCGCATTTCGACCTTCACGGCAGGGCCGCGACCGCCTTTACCGGTGCGCAGGGTGCCGGACATGCGTCGCTTGACGGTGACGCGCTTGGGGGCACTGGCCGTCTGTCCGTGGGCGTTCTTGAGGTGGACGAGCAACTGCTGCTTTTGCTCGTCCGAAACGAGATCGGCTTCGGCATTGTGCGGCAGGCCGGCTTCCTGCATTTGCTGCAGGAGTCGGGCCACGGGAACCTTCACCGTGTCTGCCAATGACTTGACCGTTACCTCGGGCATTCGCTTCCCCTACTCTTGCCGGCCTTTGCCGGCACCGACGGCGCCACGCGTCATTCGTCGTCGTCCTCGAACCACGGCGCCCGCGCCGCCATAATGAGTTCTCCGGCACGCTCGTCGCCGATGGTCTCGTCGATCTCCAAGAGGTCGGCAATCGCGAGTTCCGCCAAGTCCTCCATCGTCACCACGCCGCTGCCGGCGAGCTTTTGCGCGAGTTCCTGCGTCATGCCCTCCATGCCGAGCAAGTCCTCGGCCGGCGCCTGATTGCCCATTTCCTTCGATAGGAGCGCATCCTTGGCGCGGTTGCGGAGCTCTTCGACCAGGTCTTCGTCGAAGCCTTCGATGTTGCGCAGTTCCTCGATGGGGACATAGGCCACCTCGTCCACGGAAGTGAACCCCTCCTCCACCAGGATGGTGGCGACGTCTTCGTCCACCGACAGCGCCGCCTTGAAGTTCTCGATGTAGCCGAGCGCCTCTTCCTGCTGTTTCTGCGCCGCGTCTTCCTCGGTCATCACCTTGAGGTTCCAGCCGGTGAGCTCGCTCGCAAGGCGCACGTTCTGGCCGCCACGACCGATGGCCTGGGCGAGGTTGTCCTCGGCGACGGCGATGTCCATGGTGCGGGTCTCCTCGTCCACGACGATGGACTGCACCTCGGCCGGCGACATGGCGTTGATGGCAAGCTGGGCCGGGTTTTCGTCCCACAGCACCACATCGATCTTCTCGCCGGCGAGCTCGCCGGACACGGCCTGCACGCGGGAGCCGCGCATCCCGACGCAGGCACCGACGGCATCGATGCGGCCGTCGTTGGTGCGCACGGCAACCTTGGCGCGGGAGCCCGGATCCCTGGCGGCGCTGCGGATTTCGATCACGTCCTCGGCGATCTCCGGCACTTCGATCTTGAACAGCTCAATCAGCATTCGGGGCGAGGTGCGCGACAGGATGAGCTGGGGCCCGCGGGCTTCGGGGCGCACCTCAAGCAGCAGCGAGCGCACGCGTTCGCCGATCCGGAAGGTCTCGCGGGGAATCAGGTATTCGCGCAGCAAGATGGCTTCTGCGTTGTTGCCGAGATCGACGATCACGTTGTCGCGCGAGGTTTTCTTTACCGTGCCGCTGACCAGTTCGCTCACCCTCGGCAGGTATTCCTCGTACACCTGCGCCCGTTCCGCCTCCCGCACCTTCTGGAAGATGACCTGCTTCGCGGTCTGCGCCGCGATGCGGCCGAACTCGACCGAATCCACGGGCACTTCATAGACATCGCCGATGCTGAGTGCGGCATCCTTTTCACGGGCTTCCTCGGGGGTGAGCTCGGCGTCCGGGTTGACCTCTTCCTCTTCCTCAAGCTCCCGGTTCGGATCCAGCACCCGCCAGCAGCGGAACGTCTCGTAGCTGCCGCTCTCGCGGTCGATGGCTACCCGGAACTCGGCATTGTCGCGGCTCTTCTTCTTGGTTGCCATCGCCAGCGCCGACTCGATGGCGCCGAAGATGACGTCCTTGGGGACGCCCTTTTCCGCCGAAACGGAATCGACAACCATCAGGACTTCCTTTTCGTTCATGGCACCCCCAAAAGGCTATCGACCGGCACTCGCCACGGCCGGACGGTCATGGGCAACGTCGGCGGCACCCGAGTCCGGGGCTTCGGAGGCGAAGTCCGGGACGATGCGGGTGCGGCGAATCTGGCTCAAGGGGAGGAGATATTCGTCCTCCCCGATGCGAACGACGACGTCTTCCCCCTCAACGCCAGCGAGGAGGCCAACGAAGCGGCGACGGCCCTCGAACGGAAAGGCGAGGCGTACATCCACCTGTTCGCCTTGAGAGCCCTCGTAGTGCTCGCGCCGAAACAGCACCCGATCAAGGCCCGGCGAGGAAATCTCCAGCCGATACTTCGTTGCAATGGGGTCTTCCACGTCGAGAAGCGCACTCACTTGGCCGCTCACGCGTTCGCAATCGTCGAGGGTAACGTCGCCACCGTCCGCGCCGTCGATGAACACGCGCAAGAGCGCCGAACCACCGCGAGGGCGGAACTCGACGCCCCAGATCTCGCAGCCGAGGGCGCGAATGGTCGGCGCCAGCATGGCTTCGATCTGCCGTTCCGTTGCGCTCAAAGAGCCCCCTTTCGTTCTCTCCGGGCCATCCGTTTCCGCTGGCATTGCCTGCCAACGCGCACAAAAAATGGGCGAACAAACGCCCATCGGAGGTGCCGGCAAAGCGCGCCACCTCCTCTGACGCGGCGCGCTTACCAACTCGGACCTGCCGCCTCACAAAGGCGCCAAGACCCATTCAGAAGGACCTGCAAGCAGGCCCATCGGTTTTGGTAGCGGGGGTAGGATTTGAACCTACGACCTTTGGGTTATGAGCCCAATGAGCTACCAGACTGCTCCACCCCGCATCAGGCGGCGGATTATAGGCGAGGCACCGCCGAACGCAACCGCAGATTTCGCCCGGTGCGGGTCACCAAGCAAGCGCGGAAGCCCGTCCTTCTTTACGGTGCGTTGGCGCCCGTGACATGCCCCATGCCGTCCCATTCGCTCCAGTGGTCGCACATTTTGGCGATGGAGGTCCCGAAGGGGTCGTAGCCCGCCGGGTAGTCGAGAAAGTCGCCGTTGAGGGCGCGGTCGGGGTGGTCGGAGACGCCCCAGCCGATGCGCTTGTTGCCTTCCCAGGGGTTTTCCGGGCGGTGGCGGCGGATGCGGAAGAAGACGTTCATGCGTGGGTCGTCGCTTAGGTTCGGCGTTGCCGTGTGCGGCAGGGAGTGCAGCGCGATCACCGCATCGCCCTCCTGCATGAGCACCGGGGTGAGTTCCGGCCAGGGCCAGAGTTCGTGCTCGAAGCGGGTGTCGGGATAGGTGTTGACCATTGCCGGCGGCATGATGCCGGCGAAGGCTTGGCCCTTTGGCATCGCTTGCAGGCGCGGCCAGTCCGGGCCGCCGCCGCCGATGGGGCCGCCCAGATCGCGCTGGTGGCGGAAGAACGCTTCGACGGCCTCGTGGGCGCCCGCGCGGACGGAGAACTGGCCCTTGGCCGGGCGCATCTGGTCGTTCAGGCACACACCAACCAACGCCGTGTAGCTGCCGATGGCGAGGGTTCGCGCTTGGTCTTGCCACAGCGGGGCGCCGCCGGCCGGGCCCATGGACTTCGGGTCGCCGCGCTGTCCCCAGGTCTCGAGCGCTTCGCCGGACGCGAGGATTTCGCTCTGTGACATCGGGCAGAGCCCCGCCCAGCCGCCGTCGACATGCGCCCCGGGAGCGGTGGTGGTGGTGACGGGGCGTCGCACCACCGCGTCTGAGAAGCGCGGCATCGTCACGGCGACTTGGGCGTTGACGGGGGCGGTATGCGGCCCCATTGCCTCGAGCACAACGTCACGCAGCACCGAGTCGTTGTAGAGATCGTTGATCGCGGAGTTGTCGCCGTGGACGATGCGGGTGGGGTCTTGGTTGATGAGTGCCTTGGCGCGTTCGGTAACGGCTCGGGGCACGGCGCTCCGCAGGATGACGAAGCCATCGCGCTTGAGACCCTGCTTCTCGGCGTCGGAAAGGCTGGTTGCGTGCAGGTCTGGCATGGCTGGGGGTCGGTCGGGGTATGGCGGCCTTCCAGCATAGCAGCCAGCCGGACCATTGCCCCGTAGGGGCGGGCTTGTCCCCGCCCGTGCCGAGTTCATCGAGCATCTGCGCGCCCGTCAGGGCGCGCCGGGACGGGACAAGCCCGTCCCCTACGAGGCCCGTCTCGAATGCGCCGATGGACTCGGGACGAGCCTCGTAGGGGCGACCTTGTGGTCGCCCGTCTTGAATGCACCGATGGACTCGGGACGGGCCCGTAGGGGCGGGGCTTGTCCCCGCCCGTCTTGAATGCACCGAGGAGTTCGTCAAAAGCACAGCAGTTCGCGCAAGCGAACTGCCAACGCGCCCGTCAGGGCGCGCCGGGACGGGACAACCCGTCCCTTACGAAACTGCGTTCTACGGCGACGAGTGTCGTGGACTGGCGTAGGATGTATGGCCTGCAACGACGGTGGGGCATGACATGGCGGAAGCGGTGGTTTGGCAGTCGGACTACGGCGAGCACGAGGACGCGATGCTGGCGTATCGGGCTGCTGGCGAGGCGCGAGCCTTGGCGCTCGGCAATCGCGGACCGATTCGCTACGAGGCGGACGGTTCGCTCGATCGGGACATCGTGGCGTCGTATTGGGAACACGGCTTCTATGTGTTCCAAGGCGTGATTGGCGAAGCGGAACTCGCCGACATCGAGCGCGACGTGCAGGACATCCTCGAGCGGGCTCCGACCGAGCCCCAAGGCAAGTTCGACCGGCATGGCCGGCCGGCGCTCGGGTCGGACGGCAAGGGCGGCGGCATGGCCTTGGTTCGGCCGCTGTCGGATCCCATCGGCGGCACGGAACGCAACAACGGGCGTCACCCGGCGAAGATGATCGAACCGGAGCTCCCCGAAGGCGCGCCGGAGTGGGTGCTGCAGGTGGTCGGCGGCTCGCTGCAGTTCTCCGATGCGGCGCTCAGGCTCTATGCCCATCCCGATCTGATGCGCGTGGCAGAGACGTTCAACGGCGAGGACTTCTCGCCCTTCAACGAGGTGATCTGGATCAAGCATCCGCGCCTCGGCGGCAGCGTCGCCTGGCATCAGGACGGCACCACGCACTGGGACACGGCCAAGTTCCACAAGGGCAGCCACGGCTTCAACTTCATGGCGCAGCTCTATGGCTGCAATGCCGCCAACGGCCTTTGGGTGGTGCCGGGTTCCCATCTCGCCCAGGCCGACATCAAGGGCTGGTGCGACGCCGCCGGGTCCGACCGGCTGCCGAACGCCGTGCCGCTGCTGTGCGAGCCCGGCGATGTGGCCATCACCAACCGCCAAGCGGTGCACGGCTCGTTCGCCAACACCAGCGACGATTGCCGCGTGACGATGAACTTCGGCTTCCATCCGCGCAGGAGCGTGGTGGGCGCAAGGGGCAACGGCATCCACGCCCCCGGCAGCGACAAGCTGATCTACGACGAGGAGCGCGTGCAGAAGCGCTCCCGCGTGCTGGGCCTCGCCATCGAGGCGCGCAAGCAGCGCTTCCCGGACGAGACGCCCTACGAGTACAAGCCCTTCACTGGCCAGACGTTCGAGTGGAACGACGCAGCCCGCGAAAGCCTGCGCGGCTACAACAAGCTGGACTTGGGTATTTAGCCCATGGACAGCTACACCGCCATTGTCGAACGGTGCCCGGATACCGGGCTGTTCGTGGGTTACATCCCGGGCTTCCCCGGCGCGCACAGTCAAGGCGAGACCCTTGAAGAGCTAAATGCCAATCTCAGGGAGGTCGTTACGCTGATCCTCGAAGACGGCCCACCCGATATGGCGGGGGAGTTCGTCGGCACCCAAGTGGTTGTCGTGGCCTAAACTCCGTGCCTCCGATTCCCGTCCTGAAGGCGCGAGAGACCATCGCCATTCTCACCACGCTTGGGTTCGAGGAGGTCCGGCAGCGCGGTTCCCACAAGCGGTTCCGACATGCCGATGGGCGGGCAACCACCGTTCCGGTACACCGCGGGAAGGACATATCGCCCATCCTGCTGCGTAGCATCGCTCGCGACGTTGGGCTAACCGTCGAGGATTTCGTCTCCCGCCGTCGGTAGATGCACCCTCCTGGGGCTACTCGTCGCGGACGATTACGCCGCATGCGGCTCTTCCGCCGCCGGCGCAGCCGGCCTATGCGCCGTCTGGGCAATACGTATCGGGGTCGAGATGGATGATGAAGGCGCTGCCGTCTTCGTCCATCAGCGACAGCGGGCCATCGGACAGGCTCACGCGGGTGGTGAGGGTAAACAAGGCACCGCGTCCGTTTTCGCGAATGTCGATGTTCACCAACTCGCCGGCGTGGTAGGGGTGGTTGGCGTCGGGGTTGGTGTTGCCGTGCGGACCGGGGTCGAAATGGCCTTGCGCCGCCGAACAGGGCATGCATGCCGCAGTCTCGTGGATGTGTACGGCGTGCTTGCCGGGCGTCAGCCGTCGCACACGCATCGAGATGTCCACGACTTTCACGAGTTCGTCGGACGCTCGCTCGCGCAGGTGGGCCGTTCCGATTCGCGTGTAGTCGTCGCAACTCATGATGGCCGCAACGGCGGTTACGTCGTTCGGTGTCTCGCCGTCCTCGTGCGCGAGCGCCGGAGCGGCGACGCCGACCAGAAGGAAGAGCCCGTAGAGCGCCCGCAGACGGGGGCTCCGGACCTTGTGCGACCTATTGGATTCCATTTTCTAATCCCTCCGTTCCGCGAGCCATCTGCTGATGCGCCACGAGACTACCCCAACCGGGCGTCATGGAGCGTCATCGGTCCGCCAGTCCCAATCTCACCGGCCAGCGAGGCTTTTCGGTAGCATCCGCCGCTCCGCCAGTCGATTCGGAGCGTGCTTCCCATCAATCCATGCAGCCGGAAGGGGAACTCCACGCGTGTCGTGTTCGCCGCGTGGGCGCTCGCCACGCTCGCGCCGGCCGCGGCTGCGGACGAAGTGCCTTGCCAAAGTCCCGACTACAAGCACGGCATTTCCTACGTTCTACCCCTGAAATACGGCCCCGACTTCGAGCACTTTGCCTACGCCAACCCGGATGCGCCAAAGGGGGGCATCTTTCGGCTGCCGGACATGGGCTCGTTCGACAGCTTCAACAACATCCTGGAGAAGGGGCGCGTTGCCGCCGGGTTCGCCTTCACCGGCACCGGCAATGTCGTTTTCGAGCGCCTGCTCGAGTCCTCCGCAGACGAGCCGGCGAGCGCCTATGGGCGGCTGGCCTCTGGCGTGGATGTGGATCCGGACTTGCGCTGGGTGGCGTTCCGGCTGCGCGATGGGGCGTATTGGCACGACGGCGTGCCGGTCACCGCCGAGGACGTGGTGTTTACCTTCAACGCCTACAAGGAGCACGGCTCGGTCGCCCTGAAAACGGCCCTCACGGACCTTGATCGGGTGGAGGTCGCCAATGAGCGCGACCTCTGCTTCATCACGCGGGAAGGCGCCGAGCCGAATCCCATCATGCCCTTCGCCTACGGCGCGATGGCCATTCAGGCGAAGCACTACTGGGAAACCCGCGACATCTCCAAGACCACCACCGAACCGCCCTTGGGCGCAGGCCCCTATCGGCTGAAGGACGTGGACCTGGGCCGCGCCCTCACCTACGAGCGCATGCCCGACTATTGGGGCCAAGACCTGCCGGTGAACCGCGGCCGCTACAACTTCGATCGCCTGAAATGGGACTACTTCCGCGACGAACACGTGATGCTGGAGGCGCAAAAGGCCGACGTCTTTGACCTGCGCGAGGAGACGGTGTCGAAGAACTGGACCACCCAGTACGACTTCCCCGCCGTGCGCGCCGGCATGTTCAAGGCGGACCTGCGCTACATCACCCGCGTGTGGGGACTGTGGTGGCCGGTGTTCTGGAACCTCGAACGCGAGCGTTTCCAGGACATCCGCGTCCGCGAGGCGCTCTACATGCTCTACGATTTCCCCTACATCAACCGCGTGATCCTGTTCGGCTTCTACGATCAGGGCGTGAGCTTCTTCCACAACTCGCCCATGGCGCAGAACGGCGTGCCGAGCGAGGATGAGCTTGAACTGCTCGAACCCTTCCGCGACCAACTGCCGCCGCGCCTGTTCACCGAGGCATACCTGCAACCGCCATCTGCGAGCTACGGCTTCCGGCGCGATCGGGTGAAGCGGGCTTTGGAGCTCTTCGCCGAGGCCGGCTGGGTGGTGCGCGACGGCAAGCTGGTCAATGCCGAAACCGGCGAGCGCTTCCGCATCGATTTCGTGTTCGTCGCCGCGACCCTGCTGCGGGCGATGATGCCGTACATCGACGTGCTGAACCGCGTCGGCATCGAGACGACGGCGCGCTCGCCAGAGAACTCGCACTGGCTGTACCGGATGCGCACCGGCACGTTCGACGGCGGCGCGTACCTGTACATTCCCAACAACACGCCCGGGCTTGACCTGCGCAACCGCTTTGGCAGCGCCGCCGCGGCGCAGGAGTTCACCCAGAACTGGGCCCGCATCCGGGACCCTGCCTTGGACCATCTCATCGAGCGAGCCATCGGCGCCCGTTCGTCCCGCGAGCTCTACGCCGCCACCCGAGCCATGGACCGCGTGCTGCTTTGGAAGTTCTACTTCATTCCCGGCATGGCGCAGCCGGGATATCGGCTGGTGCATTGGGACAAGTTCGGCGAGGTGCCCTGGAGCGAGACCGGGCCGCTTTCGCGAGTGCCGGCGATTGATGCTTGGTGGTGGGACGAAGCGAAGGCGCGACGGGTGCAGGAATGGCTGGCTCGGAGTGAGTGACGAGCCGCCGCGACTGCCCAAGCGCGCCGGCGCTGGCGCTTTGTTGGCGTTGTCTGGAACGCGGTTGCGGTGGCCTTGGCCGGCTCCGCTGCGTGCGCGCCTGCGGCACGCTTGGAGGGCGAGACGCCCTCCGTCCAGAGAGGCCCTCGCACGGCAGGGGCTGTTGCTTCGGCGTTTGGCGGCGGGCCAGAGCCTGTGCAGGCCAAGTGAGGCACCACCCAGTTTTCGCGTAACGACAATCTGCCAAAGCGCCGCATCGCTGCGCTAGTGTAGGCTTGGCGACGCGCATCGAGGGACGCGCGGTTGGTGACGAGGGGCATCGGGGGACAAACATGGGTCGCTACATCCTGCGCCGCCTGTTGCTGATCGTGCCGACCCTGCTCGGCATCATCCTCATCAACTTCATCATCGTGCAGTTTGCGCCCGGTGGCCCCATCGAGCAGATCATCGCCAAGGCGACGATGGGGCAGATGTCCACCACCTCCAACATCTCGGGCGGCGGCGATGCCGGCATGAGTTCGCAGGCGATGGAGATGGCTGCGAGCGGCCAGAACCCCGCCACCTATGGCCTCGATCCCGAACTCATCGCCGATCTCGAACGGCAGTTCGGCTTCGACAAGCCGGTGCATGTGCGGTTCTTCACGATGGTGGTGAACTACCTGCAGTTCGACTTCGGCGACAGCTACTTTCAGGATCGGCCCGTGGTGGAACTGGTAATCGAGCGATTGCCGGTGTCGATTTCGCTCGGGCTTTGGTCGCTGCTCCTGATCTACGGCATCTCAGTGCCGTTAGGCGTCGCCAAGGCGGTGCGCGACGGGCAGAAGTTCGACGTCTGGACCAGCACCGTCATCTTCGTCGGCTACGCCATTCCGGGCTTCATCTTCGCAATCATGCTGATCGTGGTGTTCGCCGGCGGCAACTACTTCGACATCTTCCCCTTGCGGGGCCTCACCTCGGAGAACTGGGACGAACTGCCGTGGTATGGCCAGGTCACGGACTACTTTTGGCACCTGGCGCTGCCCATCATCTCCCTCACCATCGGCGGCTTCGCGACGCTGACGATGCTCACCAAGAACTCCTTCCTCGAGGAGATCAGCAAGCAGTTCGTGCTCACCGCCCGCGCCAAAGGCCTCACCGAGAAGCGCGTGCTCTACGGGCACGTGTTCCGCAACGCGATGCTGATCGTCATCGCCGGCTTCCCGACGGCGTTCGTGGGCATCCTGTTCACGGGCTCGGTGCTGATCGAGGTGATCTTCTCGCTCGACGGCATTGGCCTGCTCTCGTTCGAGGCCATCGTCAAGCGCGACTACCCGATCCTGTTCGGCACCGTGTTCGTATTCACGCTGGTCGGCCTCGTGATGCACCTGATCAGCGATCTCACCTACGTGCTGGTCGATCCGCGCATCGACTTCGACACCAGATAGGAAGCGAGGAAGGAACAAGACGATGACGCTGACGCCGCTCACCCAGCGCCGCCTCGCCAACTTCCGCGCCAACCGTCGCGGCTACTACTCCATGTGGGTGTTCCTGGCGCTCTTCGGGCTCTCCCTCTTCGCCGAGTTCATCGCCAACGACAAGCCCATCGTGCTCTACCTGAACGATGAGCTGCACTTCCCCATCTTCGAGCTCGTCACCGAGACGGACCTCGGCGGCGAACTGCCCATCGAGGCCGACTATTCCGACCCCTACGTCAAGGACCTCATCGAGGAAGGCGGCGGCTGGGCAGTGCATCCCCCGATCCCGTATGCCTACGACACCATCGACCTCTACATCGAAACCGCCGCCCCCGCCGCCCCTTCCGCGAGACACTGGCTCGGCACCGACGACGGCGCCAAGGACACCCTTGCCCGGCTCATCTACGGCTTCCGCCTTTCGGTGCTGTTCGGCCTCACCCTCACCGCCATCAGCTCGGTGATCGGCGTCTCGGTGGGTGCCTTGCAGGGCTACTTCGGCGGCAAGGTGGACCTCGTGGGCCAGCGCATCGTCGAAATCTGGGCGGGCCTGCCGATCCTGCTCATCCTCATCATCCTCACCAGCGTGATCGAGCCAAACGTGTTCTGGCTCCTCGCCATCCTCGCCTGCTTCAGTTGGATGGCGCTGGTCTCGGTGGTGCGCGCCGAGTTCCTGCGCGCCCGCAACTTCGACTACGTGCGGGCGGCAAGGTCGCTCGGCGTCTCCAACTTCACCATCATGCGCCGCCACGTGCTGCCGAACGCGATGGTGGCAACGCTCACCTACCTGCCGTTCCTCTTGAGCGGCGCGGTAACGACGTTGACGGCGCTGGACTTCCTCGGCTTTGGCCTCCCCGCCGGCTCCCCTTCGCTCGGCGAACTCCTCACCCAAGGCAAGAACAACCTCCATGCGCCTTGGCTGGGCCTCACCGGCTTTTTCACCATGGCCATCCTGCTGACGCTCCTGATCTTCGTCGGCGAAGCGGTGCGCGACGCGTTCGACCCAAGAAGAGTGATGAAGGACCCGCTTGCGGTTTGAACTTGGAGGGAAGGCATTCTGCCTTCCCTACGCGCCCGTGAGGGCGCGCTAAGTGCGTCATGCCTCACTCGGCCGTCAGTGATTCGCCGTCCTCGGCGTGATTCGCTGTTGGATATCCGTCGTGGCGAAGGTTTGGCTTAGCAGGTGGTCGAGCTGCTGAGCGGCCGTTTCGGACAGGCCCGCGCCCGGCGCTCGCACCGTGTTGTGGGCGATCAAACCGCGGCGGCGGAAGATTTCCTTGCGCACGGCCACGCCCGGTTGGTTCTCGAAGACGATTAGCGGCAGGTAGCGCTGGTGGATGTTGAAGGCACCTTCCGCGTCCGCCTCCACCATCGCCGCGAGCACTTCGGGGAAGGCGAAACCGGTCATGAAGCCATCGGCGCCGGCGGCGAGTTCAAAGGCTCCGTAGAGAGCGCCGAGGCCCGTCAGGATCGGCGTGGGGCGGTCGAGTTTGGCCTTCAACGCCGCCACGCGGGGCGGCGACGGCAGGGCTTCCTGCTTGATGCAGGCGATCGTCGGGATCTGTGCCACCAACGAAAGCACGAGGTCGAGGGGCATGTGGACGCCGGTGGAGCCGGGGTGGTCTTGCAGCACGACGGGGGCCTCCGTGGCTTCGGCGATGGCGCGGATGTGCCCGCGCACTTTGTCGTCCGAGGGCACCGCCTCGGCGTGAGGCGTGACCATCACGGCGTCGGCACCTCTGGCTATCGCATCCTTGGCGAGTTCGCAGGACGCCTTGGTGCCGGCGTGGCTCGCTCCCACCACCACCGGGATCTGGCCTCGGGCAGCCTCCACGCAGGCTTCGACTACCTCGGCCCGCTCTCCGTCCGTGAGCCGATTGGCTTCGCCGAGCACGCCCAGGATGGTGACGCCATCGACGCCCCACTCGACCATCCGACGCACCATCGCACCGCAACTCGCGACGTCAATGGACTCGTCGGGAAGAAAGGGCGTCGGCAGGATCGGGAAGATGCCACGGAAGGAGATCGCCATGCTTGCAGTCGCGCTGGAAGTGCCGCCGCATCCTACAGCGACGGCACCGCGAACAGCACGCCGCCGAAGAGGAGCCAAGCGATGAGCAACGTCCAGGCGATGTTGACGCCTTGCGCCGCGAGGAACGCGGCGGCGGGCCGGCCGCCGTCCATCCGCACCAAGTCGCGGAAGCGGGCCTCGAGGCCAATGCAGACGAAGGCCAGCGTGAACCACCAAGTGCGCAGGCCCTTGGTGAGGTCTCGAGTGGATTCGACGAACTCGGCGCTCAGCAAGAACGAGAAGATGGCGGACGCTGCCATGAAGCCGATGACGAACTTCGGGAAGCGCTCCCAGATGATTCGGGCGGAGGGCTTCTCGCCGGAGGCTTCGCCGGTTCGCAGCGTCCACCAGATCGAGAGCGCGAAAGCGGCGATGCCGAGCATGGCGTTCTGCGAGAACTTGACGATCACCGCCGCGTTCATGGCGGATTCCCCAACGATCTCGCCGGCCGCCACCACCGCGCCGGAGGTGTCGATGGTGCCGCCGATCCAGGCGCCTCCCACCAAGGCCGGCATGTCGAGCGCGTCGACGATCCAGGGCATCGCGAGCATCATCGGCACCGCCACCACCAGCACCAGGGAGGTGACGTAGGAGAGCTTGCGTCGGTCGCCACCGAGCACGCCGCACGCGGCGATGGCGGCCGAGACGCCGCAGATGGACACGGCAGTCGCCAGCATGGCCGCGAAGTCGTCGTCGAGCTTGAGTCGCTTGGCGATCCAGAAGCCGACATACCAGATGACCAAGATCACGAGCGCAGCCTGGGCGATGCCGAGCACCCCCGCCTGGAGGATGTCACCGAGCAGAATGTTGGAGCCCAAGATGACAAGGCCAATCTTGATGTAGAACTCGGTGCGGATTGCGCCAAGCAACCAGTCTGGCAGGCGAAAGAGGTTGGAGATGAGAAGGCCAAGCCCAAGGCCCGTGATGACATAGGTGAGCCCGGCCGCTTTCATTCCCGCATTGCCGGCGATGAACTGGGCGGCGAGGCCCAGCCCAAACACCGCCGGAAAGGCGATTAGAAACGGTCGCAGCCGCTCGCGCATTAGTGCGACGCCCACGGCGGCAACGACCATCAGCAACGCCCCCATGCCGAGAACGGCGAGGAGATTGCCGGGCGCGAACAGCCGAGCAAGCGTATCGGGCGACCACGACAGCGCCGGCAACTCGATCCGAACACCGGCGAGCAGAACGACGAGGAGCGCGAGGCTCAGCCAGCAGGCAAGCCAGTCCTCCGAAGCAAGGGGCGAGCGGCTAGTGTCGGGTTCGGCCATGGATTGTGGGTCTCGGTCTGCCAGCAAAGCATGGAAGCAATGCCGGCTGAACGCAACCAAACGGCACGTAGGGGTCGGGCTGTCCCATCCCATCGGAAAATCGTCTAAGCGTCCAGCACGGGACGGGACAAGCCCCGCCTCTACGAATAAAGCGAGGCAATATCATTGGGTTGCACGATCTGTTCCATGGAAGGGTGCAGCGCAGACTCAAGGACCTTGGGGCGGGGATCCTTCCCAACCTGCGAAAAGCTCGCTTGACGTACTACGGTACGTGTACAAGAATTCCTCAATGATCCGGTCCTTCGCAGACAGCGCCACGCGACGACTGTTCGAACAGGATCGCCGGCGAGGTTTTCGCGGCCTGGACTACGGGAGAGCGCTCGTGCTCCTCGATGCGCTAGATGCCGCGCCGAAACTAGCCGCCCTGCAGCCATTGCAGGCCGTTCGGCTCCACCCGCTGAAGGGTGCCCGGCAGGGCCAATGGGCGATGACGGTGAACGCCCGCTGGCGTGTCACGTTCCGTTTCGACGATGGCAATGCGCACGATGTCGCGATCGAGGACTACCACACCGGCTGATGGAGAAACCCATGACACGGACTCGAACGCACCCTGGACAGTTTCTGCGTGCCGAGCTCGATGCACGCGGAATGACGGCCAGTCAACTTGCGCTCGCCATTCGCGTGCCCGCCAACCGGATTACCGCGATCGTGCGTGGCGATCGGGCCGTCACGGCCGAAACCGCCGTCCGCCTAGGTCGGTACCTCGGCACCGGTGCGACATTCTGGATGAACCTCCAAGCCCAGCACGACATCTCCGTAGTAGAGGCAACCCACGGAGCGGCCATCGACCTGGATCTTGCAGGGGCGCATCAAGGCTGACGGCCAAGCCGCAAAACTCCACCTGGGTCAGTCCGAGCCGCCAACAGGGCGGGCATCCTCTACAATGCGCGCCCTTTTTTGCTGGCCGCTTCGGAGCCACGCCATGTCCGCCCAACCATCGCCTGAGACAACCAAGGAGCGCAAGGACGCTTCCGGCACCCCCTTTTCCTTCGTGGCGATGGAACACGAGATTATCGAGCGGTGGGAGAAGCTCGACATCTTCCGGCAGTCGCTGGCGAACACGCAAGACAAGCAGCCCTATGTCTTCTACGACGGGCCGCCGTTCGCCACTGGGTTGCCGCACCACGGCCACATCCTGGGATCGACCCTGAAGGATGTGGTGCCGCGCTACTGGACGATGAAAGGGCGCTATGTGGACCGCCGCTTCGGCTGGGACTGCCACGGCCTGCCCATCGAGCAGGAGATCGACAAGAGCCTTGGCATGTCGGCGGCGGAGGCGGTGGCGAAGTTCGGCGTCGCCGGCTACAACGACCGCTGCCGCGCCATCGTCGAGCGCTATGTCGCCGAGTGGCGCAAGACCATCACGCGTCTCGGCCGCTGGGTGGACTTCGACAACGACTACAAGACGATGGACGCCTGGTACATGGAGTCCGTCTGGTGGGTGGTCAAGCAGCTCTGGGACAAGGGCCTGATCTACAAGGGCTTTAAGGTCATGCCCGTATCCACGTCCCTGGAGACGGTGCTGGCCAACTTCGAGGCGGGGCTGAACTACCTCGACGTCACGGACCCTGCCGTGACCGTGCTTTTCCGGTTGCAGGACGAGGATGCATATCTCGCAGCCTGGACCACCACTCCCTGGACGCTGCCCTCGAATCTCGCCATCTGCGCCCACGCGGACATCGACTACGTCAAGGTTCGGGACGCGGAAAGCGACAGGACGATCTATCTCGCCGAAGGGCGGCTCGAACACTATCGCTCCCGACATCCCGAGCTCGAAGTGGTCGCGAGCATTAAGGGTCGCGACTTGGCCGGCCGCACCTACGAGCCGCTGTTTGACTACTTCGAAGCCGAGCGCACACGCGGCGCATTCCAGGTGGTGCTCGACGATTACGTGACCGCCGACGAAGGCACCGGGCTCGTCCATCAAGCGCCGGCGTTCGGCGAGGACGACCACCGTGTGCTGCGAGCCGCCGGCATCGATGCCTTCGCCTGCCCGGTGACGATGGCGGGCGTCTTCACCGAGGAAGTGCGCGACTTCGCCGGCCAGTATGTGAAGGACGCCGACCCGGCCATCACCCGCCACCTCAGGGCAAACGGCTCGCTCTACGACGAAGCCGTCATCAACCACAGCTATCCTTTTTGCTGGCGCAGCGACACGCCGCTCATCTATCGCGCCGTGCCTTCATGGTTCGTGCGCGTCACCGACATCGCGGACAAGCTAGTGGCCGCCAATGACGAGGTGCATTGGGTGCCCGGCCACCTCAAAGAGGGCCGGATGGGCAATTGGCTCAAGGGCGCCATCGACTGGGCCATCTCCCGCAACCGCGTCTGGGGCACGCCGCTGCCGCTGTGGGAAAACGACGTGACGGGCAAGGTGCGCTGCTTGGGCTCGGTCGAGGAACTCACCGAGCTAACTGGGGTGACCGTCACGGACCTGCACCGGGAGCATGTGGACCCCCTCACCTTCACCGTGGGCGGCGAGGAGGGTGTCTATCGCCGCGTGGAGGAGGTGCTGGACTGCTGGTTCGAGTCCGGCTCCATGCCGTATGCACAGTTGCACTATCCGTTCGAGAACCGCACGGCGTTTGAGGAAGGATTCCCGGCGGAGTTCATCGAGGAAGGGCTGGACCAAACCCGCGGCTGGTTCTATACGTTGCTGGTGCTCGCCGCTGCGCTGTTTGAACAGCCGGCGTTTCGCAATGTGATCGTCCACGGCATGGTGCTGGCCGCGGACGGCAAGAAGATGTCTAAGAGCCTGCGCAACTACACGCCGCCGGAAGAGCTCATGGAGACCTTCGGCGCCGACGCGGTGCGGCTTTGCCTGATGACCTCTGGCCTGGTGCGGGCGGAGGAACAGCGCTTCACCGACGACGGCGTCCGCGACATGGTTCGGCGCGCGCTCTTGCCTTGGCACAACGCCTATTCCTTCCTTGCCACGTATGCCGAAATCGACGGCTGGACGCCCGGGCAGGCAGGGGAGCCCTCAGCTTGGGGGAGCGCGAGGGGCTTCCCCTCGCCAGAGGAGTCCGGCCAAACGACCATTCTCGATCGGTGGATCCTGTCGCGCCTGCAAACTCTGAAGGCGAACATCGGCCGCGAGATGGAGCGGTATCGGCTCGACAACGTCGTGCCGAGGTTGTTCTCCTTCATCGAAGACCTCACCAACTGGTACATCCGCCTGAACCGTCCGCGCTTCTGGGGCGAGGGCATGACAGCGGACAAGCAGGCGGCCTACACGACGCTCTACACCACCCTCCACGAGCTATCTGCGGCGATGGCGCCGTTTGCGCCGTTTCTGGCGGACCATATTTACCTGTCGCTGTCTCGGCTGGGCAGGAATGAGGAAGAGGGCCCGGAGCGTAAAGACACCCCTGCCCTTTCGGTGCATCTCCTCGACTATCCCGAAGCCGAGCCCCGTCTAACGCAGCCAGCGCTTGAAGACGCGGTGACGCGAATGCAGCGCGTCATCCTGCTCGCAAGGCGCAAGCGCGAGGAAGTGAAGATCGGCATCCGCACGCCGCTCGCGTCGCTCACCATCGTCCACCGCGATGCCGACTTGCTCGATGGCCTTCGGAGCCTTGAGGACACCGTTCGTCGCGAGCTCAATGTCAAGGCCGTGCGCTACGAGCAAGACGAGAGCAAGTACATCCGGCTCTACGCCAAACCCAACTTCCCGGTGCTGGGGAAGCGGCTGGGGCGGCGGATGCGCGAGGTGCAGAAGCAGGTGGAGGCACTCGATGTCGAGGCATTGGAGGCGTTCCAGGCCGAAGGTTCGCTGACCCTCGACGGCGAGACATTCACCACCGAAGAGATCAACGTCTTCCGCGAGGCCGTGCCGGGCACGAATGCGGTTTCCGACCGCCTCGTCTCCATCGACCTTGACTGCGCCCTCACGCCGGATCTGGTGCGAGAGGGCCTCGCCCGCGAGGTGGTGAATCGCATCCAACGCTCACGGCGGGAGTTGGGGCTTGAAGTCACCGACCGAATCGATATTGCCTACACGGCTGATGCCGAGCTAGAAGCGGCGATGGCCGAACACCATGACTACATCGCCGGTGAAGTTCTGGCCTTGCGCCTTGCCGAGGGAGCGGCCGGGAAGTCTCAGGATCTATCAGCCACCATCGACGGCAAACGCCTCGAATACAGCATTGTGGTGGCCGGTGGCTGATGTTCTTGGGGGCGATGGCATCTTGCCCTCGCCCCCAGGGGCCCCGTCGCATACCGACGATGAGGCGTGGCGTTAGACGCCTCGTTCTTCCCGATAGGTCGCCCAGCGCTCGAAGGCGCCCGCCATTTCCTCGAAGCGTTGGTCGCTCATTTCCTTCAGTTCGGGGTGGGTGAAGATGTAGAACTCGTTTTCGCGGATGGCGTGAAGGACCATGTCGCCGACTATGGCGGGGTCGAGGGAGCGGTGGCGGAGGTCTTCCAGCCGGCTGTCCCATTCCTCGGGCGGCGCGTCGCGCATGAGGGCGGGGCGTGCATCTCCCGGCAGCGACTCGGGTCGGTTACGTTCGGACGTGAAGATGTTGGTATTGACGACGCCCGGGCAGAGGGCGGAGACGCCGATGTTGTGCGGCGCGAGATCCGTTCGCATCGTCTCGGAGATGCCCACCACCGCGAACTTGGTCATCACGTAGATGCCGAGCGCCGGCACCGCGATGTGCCCAGCCATCGAAGCGGTGTTGACGAAGTGGCCACCCTCGCCGTGGCGCTTGATGCGTTCGACGAAGGTTTGGATGCCGTTCACCACGCCGTCGATGTTCACCCGCGTCACCCAGTCCCAGTCGTGGTAGGTGTGGGAATCCACGGTGCCGCCAGCCACTACGCCGGCGTTGTTGCAGACCACATGCACCTTGCCGAAGCGCTCTTCGGCCGCGTCCGCGGCAGCCGCCATCGCATCGCGGTCGGTCACGTCCAGCTTGAGGTCCAAAAACTCCGCGTTGCTGGCCTCGAACTCCGCCCGCACGGCGGCGAGGGCGGCGTCCTCGATGTCCGCGATCACCACCTTCATTCCGGCGCGCGAGAACGACCGCGCCATCGCCAGCCCCATCCCGCTCGCGCCCCCGGTGATGAACGCCACCTTCCCTGCCACATCCTGCATGTCCCATGCCCCTCGGTTGTCGATGGGTCGCCAGTCTATATGACGACGTGCTACGACGACGCGAAGCCGCATGCATCGCGCCAGAGGGCCTCTGCCCGGCGAAGGGCCTAGAAACTCGGTCGATGCCCGGCTACATTACGCGCCGCTCGAAACGGGCGCGTTGCTCCTTTGCGGAGCGGATGGAACAGGAGGAGTTCGTAGACGTGATTCGCACCGAAGGACTCACGCGGCGATACGGTGAGACGCTGGCGGTGGATTCCGTGAGCTTCGAGATCGATCGTGCGGAGATTGTGGGGCTCTTGGGCCACAACGGGGCTGGCAAGTCCACCATCATGAAGATGCTCACGGGGTTCCTGGAGCCGAGCGATGGCAGCGTCACCATCGACGGGGTGGACGTGGCCGCCGAACCCAAGCGGGTGCAGGCGAATCTTGGCTATCTGCCGGAGACGTTGCCGCTCTATCCGGAAATGACCGTCGTCGACTACCTCGACTACGTGACCACCTTGCGCAACGTGACGGAGCGTCCGGCGGCCATACGCCGGGCTCTCGCCGCCACGGACCTGCTCGGTCGCGCCACCGACGTCATCGGCACGCTTTCGCGGGGCTTTCGCCAGCGTGTGGGCGTGGCGCAGGCCATCGTCCACGAGCCTGGCATCCTGATCCTGGACGAGCCCACCAATGGCCTCGATCCGTCGCAAACCCAACAGATGCGGCAGCTGATCCAGAGCCTTGCCGAGAACGCGACGGTGATCCTCTCGACGCACATCATGCAAGAGGTGAACGCCATCTGCGATCGCGTGATGATCCTCTCGAACGGCCGGCTGGCGGTGGACGAGCGCCTCGATGCATTGCAGGAAAGCGGTCGCCTGCGGCTCGAAACCGATGCCGAACCGGGTCACGTCGCCCGCGCCCTCGATGGCATCGCCGACGTGACCGTCGACGACGGCGCCCTGCTGCTGCATCTTGCCGCCGGCGGCGCCGATGAGCGGGCAGAGGTGGCGAAGCGCCTGGTCGCCGGCGACGTCGCGGTTCACGCCCTGCATCCCGCCGTGCGAGACCTGGAGGCGATCTTCCGCGAGGCCAGCGAGGAGGTTCCCCATGCAGCCTAACGCGTTCCCCGCCACGCCGCCGTTCTGGCCCACCACCCGGCGCATCGCCGGGAAGGAGCTCGGGCTCTTCTTCTCCTCGCCCATCGGCTATCTCTTCCTGCTCGCCTTTCTCGGCGTGACCCTGTTCGCCTTCTTCTGGGGCGAGACCTTCTTCGCCCGCAACATCTCCGACGTGCGGCCCATGTTCGAGTGGCTGCCGGTGCTGCTCATCTTCCTGTGCTCGGCGCTGACGATGCGGATGTGGAGCGAGGAGCGGCGGAGCGGCACGCTGGAGTTCGTCGTCACGATGCCGGCGTCGGTGCCGCAGTTCGTGATCGGCAAGTTCCTCGCATGTCTCGTCCTGCTCGGCATCGCGCTCGCGCTGACGCTGCCCCTGCCCATCACCGTGGCGCTCTTGGGCGAGCTTGACTGGGGCCCCGTGATTTCGGGCTATCTGGCAGCGGGCTTCCTCGGCGCCACCTATCTCGCGATCGGCCTTTTCCAAAGTGCGCGCAGCGACAACCAGATTGTCTCGCTGATCCTCTCGGTGCTGCTCTGCGGCGTGTTCTACATGGTGGGTCATCCGCTCTTGACAGACCTCTTCACCGGTGGCGTGGCGGACGCCCTGCGCAGCGTCGGCGCCGGTGCCAGGTTCGAATCCATCACCCGGGGCGTGCTGGACTTGCGCGATCTGTGGTTCTACGCCTCGCTCACCGCCATCGTTCTGGCACGCAATGTCAACGTGGTTCAGCGGCTTGGTTGGGCGTGGCCCAAGGACGGCGCGTCGATGCAGGCACGGCACCGACACCGAAGAGGCCTTGCCGTCTTCGGGTTGCTCGCCGCCAACCTCATCGTCTCCAACGTCTGGCTGCACCACGTCAACTTCCTGCGCTGGGACGTGACCCAAGGCAACCAATACTCGATCTCCGACGCCACCCACGGCTATCTCCGGCAACTGCGCGAGCCGCTCCTGATTCGCGGTTACTTCAGCGAGAAGACCCATCCGCTGCTCGCGCCGCTGGCGCCGCAGCTCAAGGACTTGCTGGCGGAATACGAGGTGGCGGGCGACGGCCAGGTGCGCCTCGAACTGGTCGATCCGGCGGACGATCCGGAAATCGAAGACGAGGCCAACACCAAGTACGGCATTCGCCCGGTACCGTTCCAGGTGGCAGACCGCTATCAGGCGAGCCTCGTCAACTCCTACTTCGACGTACTCGTCCAGTACGGCGACGAATACGAAGTGCTCGGCTTTCGCGAACTGATCGACGTCAAGGTGCGGGGCGAGGCAGACCTCGACGTGCAGCTTCGCAACCCCGAGTACGACATCACCCGCAGCATCAAGAAGGTGCTGTTCGGCTTTCAGGGCGGCGGCAGCGTGTTCGACAGCGTCAGCGACAACGTCACCTTTGTCGGCTATCTCTCGCCGCCATCGCGGCTGCCGGAGGCGCTTGCCGACTTGCGTGTCGATCTCGACGCCGTACTCGCGGGGCTTCAGGCCGAGTCGGACGGCAAGCTGGCGGTTGAAATGGTGGACCCCGACGCTGGCGATGGTTCGGTCGCGCTGCAGATTGCCGAGGACTACGGCTTCCGCCCCATGGCGGCGAGCCTGTTCGACGCCAACACCTTCTACTTCTACCTCACGCTCACCGACGGCGAGACGGTGGTGCAGATGCCCATCCCCGAGTCGTTCGATGCGGAGGGACTCAAGCGCGGCATCGAGGAGGGCCTCAAGCGCTTCGCCGCGGGCCTCTTGAAGACGGTTGCCCTTTCTGCCCCGGAAGCGCCGCCGCCCTACATGCAGCAGCAGATGCCGCAGCCGCCCGGGAACCAATACGCCTCCCTGCGCGACGTGCTCGGCGCCGACTTCGACCTCGAATCGGCGAGCCTCGCCGGCGGCGAGCCTCCGGCGGCGGCGGAAGTGCTGTTCGTGGTGGATCCGAAGTCGCTCGACGAGCAATCGGTATTCGCCATAGACCAGTTCCTGATGCGCGGCGGCACGGTGGTGCTGGCGGCTTCGAGCTTCAACGCCACCTACGCCCAAGACTCGCTCTACGCAACCCCAAACAACACCGGGCTCGACGACTGGCTGGCACACCACGGCCTCATCTTGGACAAGTCGTTCGTGATGGACCCGCAAAACGCCGCTTTCCCGCTGCCGGTGATCCGCGAGGTGGGCGGATTCCGCTTTCAGGACGTGCAGATGCAGGACTACCCCTATTTCGTGGACGTGCGCGACGAGGGGCTCAATGCCGACAGCGCCATCACCAGCGGTGTGCCGCAACTGACCATGACGTGGGCCTCGCCGGTAGATGTGGACGAGGAGGCCAATGCCGCGCGCGCGGTGACGACGTTGCTGCAAAGCTCGCCGGCAAGCTGGCGTTCCACCGACACCGACATCATGCCGAAGCTCGACCTCGAAGGAGAGGTGACCTACACGCCCGTCGGCGAGGCTGGCAACAACGCGCTCGCCGTGCTGGTGGAAGGCCGGTTCGACTCGTTCTTCGACGAGTCGCCCGTGTTCGAGCAGGCGCGCGAAGCCGCAGCCGAGGCCGCAGAGGCAGACGAGAGCGAGGCCGCGAGCGAACCCGAGAGCGACATCGAAGCCATCGACGAGCTCGCGGACTTCGGCCTCGACCATGACCACGAGCATGAAGCGGAACCGGGCGAGGAAGGCGAAGCCGCCGAAACCGAAGGCATCGGCGAAATCGGCGCGGTGATCGAGCGTTCACCGGAGTCGGCACGGCTCATCCTCATCGGCTCGAGCACCTTCGTTTCGGATCAGAACATCCGCCTGATCGGCTCCGCCGACGGCACCATCTATGTCAACTCGATCGAGATGCTCGCCAACGTCGCGGACTGGGCGGTGGAGGAGCAATCGCTGCTCTCCATCCGCAGTCGCGGCCATTTCAACCGCACCTTGCCGCCCATGGACGAGGACGATCAGCGCACGTGGGAGTACGTCAACTACCTCCTGGCGCTGGTGGGCGTCGTCGTGGTCTTCCTCATCGCCCGACAACGGCGGCAGGCGGTGCGCAAGCGCTTGGCGGGCTGGCTCGACGATGCAAGCGCCAACCCACAGGAGGAGGCAGCATGAACCTGAAACCCACACCAGCCATCCTCGGTGGGCTCTTGGCTGCACAACTCTTGATCGTGGCCGTGATCCTGGCGGCGCAGGCTGGCGGCGTGCGCGAGCCGGATCCGTTCCTCTCGTTCGATGCGGATGCAGCCGATGCGGTGGAAGTGAGCAACCAGGACGGCTCCGTGCGCCTTGCCCGCGAAGGGGAGCAATGGACCCTCGAAGGCGGCTTGCCGGCAGACGATTCCAAGGTGACCGAGATGCTGGACAAGCTCGCGGACGCGAGCGGCGGCTGGCCTGTCGCCACCAGCGACGCGACGGCGGAGCGATTCGAGGTGACCGAGAACAGCCACCAACGCCGCATCCGCGTCGGCGCTGGCGATGACGACCTTGCCGACATCTTCCTCGGCACCTCCCCCGGCTATCGCCGCGTTCACGCCCGCCATGCGGACGGCGGCGACGTGTACTCCATCGACTTCTCCAACTACGAGGCCGGCGTGAAGGAAGGCGACTGGCTGGAACGTTCGCTGCTGCGCCCCGAGGGCTCGCTCTCCCGCATCGAGCGCACCGGCGAGGAAGCCTTCACCCTCACGCGCACGGACGACGATGTGTGGGAAGCGGGCGATGCCGCCCTCGACGCGGACGAAGTTCGAACCTTCGTCGGCAGGTTCACGGGCCTCAACGTCACCGGCACCTTCGACGGCGAGCTGCCCGAGCCGGCGACAGCGAAGTTCCAGCTAACCGACGACGACGGCATGCAGGAACTCACCCTTTACGAAGTCGGCGACGACTACGTCGCCACCTCAAACCGCATCGCCGGCCAGTTCGAAGTCGCCTCCTACATAGCGGAGCGCATGAACGTAACCCTCATGGACCTCATGCCAGAAGCCGACGAGCCGGAAGAAACCACGGCCCCAGCCGACCCCGAATCACCGTAGGGCGCATTTGTCTTAGGGGGCCATTGGAGGGAAGGCATTCTGCTGACGCGCCCGAAGGGCGCGCCCCTAGCGCCGATAGGCGCTTTCCTTTGCAGGTCGCGTCAGCGCGCCAGAGGGCGCGCAGGGAAGGCAGAATGCCTTCCCTCCAATGGCCCGGCACCAGCTCGGTGCGTTGTCACCCGCACAGGGGGGAGTAATATGGCGGCATTGCTCGCGCGCTTCCAAAAGGGGAGAACGATGAAAGCCGTGCGAATTCTTGCTGGAACGCTGGCGGCGTTTGCGACCGCCGCTCCCGCAGTGGCCGGCGACGCTCGCCGCGAAGTTGAGCGTGTTCCAGCGGAGATCATCCGTGAAACCCGGGGCGCCATCACCATGGGCGAGATGCACTACTTCGAGGAAGAATACGACGAGGCGATGCCCCACCTCGTCGTGGCGGCGGAGCGCGGCTTCAAGGAGGCGCAGTCGCAGCTAGGCTCGATCTACCTGAACGGCCTCGGCAGCACGGAAAAGGACATCGTCCAGGCCATCGGCTGGCTCGGCGTCGCCGCGTCGGGCGAGAGCCGCCCCGGCATCGTCGAGCTCTACGAGAACGTCATGGCCACGATCCCGGAGCAGCATCACGCGACGCTGAATCAGGTGGTGGAACAGTTCCGGGACGCCTACGACGGAAACCGAACCCGCGTGCGCTGCACCTTCAATCGCCTTGAAGGCAGCGGCCGCGATGCGCTCCATTGCCGCTTCATCGACGCCGCACACTACACGGAGTTCAGTAACAACTGAGCGACGCTGCCGCCACAGGGCGGGACACAATGGCAAACCCTGCAACGCCACAGGACTCGCCCACGCCAGCCGCCGAACCGGACCAGCGCCGGGCCCGTCCGGGCGGCATGAGGAGCTTCGGCCACTACGCCGCGGAGCTACTCGTGGTTTTCCTCGGCGTCTACCTCGGCTTCCTCGTCACCGACTATCAGGAAGAGCTGCGCGAACGCGAGGTGCGCGGCAAGTACTACGACAGCCTCATCCTGGAGTTCAAGACGCTGGTGGCGCACCTGGACGCAGAACGGGCGAAGCTCGACCGCCATCTTGCGGTGGTTGCCGAGATCGACGAAGGCGGCCAGCCCGACCTGCCGTACATCGACCTCGACCAGAGCGCCTACGGCGAACGCGCCAGCGTCCTTACGGCGGCCTTCGCCGGACGCAACTTCGAAGCGCTCGACTTCGGCATGTTGCGGAACATCATCACCGGGCTGCCGGCCCTCGACATGCTGCGAGCAAGGGTGGCGCGTCTAGGCGAACTGTCGGTGGCAATCCTCGAGCCGCTGCGGAGCGACCAAACCCGCGGCTTCTACGACGCCGAAGGACGGCTCAGGGGCGAACTCGCGTGGTATCCGCGCCTGATCCGGGAGATCGACCAAATCAACGCCCAACTTCGCCATGTGGTGGCGGAGTTGGCGATTCCCGACATCGAGCAGGATCGGGCCGCCCTTGATGTGTGACCGAGGACGCATGGGCGGCCGCTTCGTGACGCTTGCCGTCGCTCTCCTCTTGCTTGTACCGACCGCCGGGGCCGCAACGATGCAACAGATGCTGGAAGCCATCCGGGACGATACGCGCCGCACCGCTGGCTACACGCGCGTCTCGCACATCAACCCCGCCGTGCTCAAAGCGATGGCAACCGTCCCCCGCGAGGAGTTCGTGCCGGACGGCGCCCGCGCCGTCGCCTACGTGAACCGCCCGCTCCCCATCGGCCACGGCCAGACCATCTCGCAACCCTTCATCGTCGCCCTGATGACGCACCTGCTCGAACCCACTGCCGAAAGCCGCGTGCTGGAGATCGGCACCGGCTCCGGCTACCAGGCGGCAGTGCTGGCAACGGTGGTGGACACCGTTCACACCATCGAGATCATCCCCGAACTCGCCGAGGACGCCGCCGCCCGCCTCAAGCGGCTCGGCTACGACAACGTGGAAGTGAAAGCCGGCGACGGCTGGTATGGCTGGCCCGAAGCCGCCCCGTTCGACGCCATCATGGTCACCGCGGTCGGCGAAGACGTGCCAGATAAGCTGGTGCAGCAACTGCGTCCCGGCGGTCGCCTCGTCCTCCCGATCGGCGACGACTTCGACCAAAACCTCGCCGTGGTGGAGAAGGCCGAAGACGGCGAAATCACCATGCGCCACGTGCTGCCCGTGCGCTTCGTGCCCCTAACGGGCGACCATTGATCCAATGACACGAGCAATCGACGGCGCGCCCTTCGGGCGCGCGGGAGAGCGAGACGCCCTCCCCCCGCAGGCCCCCGCATCACCGCGCGAACTGCCGTGGCCCGATGATGCATGGCGGGAAGACCTTGCCAGCGCCGTCACCGACTTGGGCGAGTTGCTGCACTTGGCTGGCGTATCGGCCGAGGCCGTCAACGCAGCCCCCGCCGGCCCGTTCCCATTGCGCGTTCCGCGCCCCTACATTGCCCGCATGAAGCGCGGCGACCCGGGCGACCCCCTCCTCCGCCAAGTGCTGCCGAGCCGCTTCGAGTGGGATTCCGTGCCGGGCTACGTGGAAGACCCCCTGGCGGAGTCCGCCGCCGTGGCCGATGCCGGCGTGCTGCAAAAATACGCCGGCCGAGTCCTCCTCATCACCACCGGTGCCTGCGCCGTAAACTGCCGCTATTGCTTCCGCCGCCACTTCCCCTACGCCGAACACCGGCAAGCGCAACACTTCCCCGCCTTGGATGCCATCCGCCAAGATGCCTCCGTGCGCGAGGTAATTCTCTCCGGCGGCGACCCCCTAATGCTCCGCGACACACACCTCACCCGGCTCCTCAAGGCAATCGCCGCCATCGACCACGTTCGCCGCGTGCGCATCCACACAAGACTTCCCGTGGTCATCCCCAAGCGCGTCACCAACACCCTCATCGACATGCTCCACAGCCTGCCGCAGCAAGTGGTGATCGTGCTCCACTTCAACCACGCCGGCGAACTCGACGACGAGGTGGACGCAGCGCTCGCAGCCCTTCGCCCCTTCACCCTCCTGAACCAGAGCGTCGTCCTGCAGGGCATCAACAACGATGCCGACGTCCTCGCAGGCCTATCCGAACGCCTATTCGCCGCTGGCGTTCTTCCCTACTACCTCCACCTCCCCGACGCCGTCGCCGGCACCGCCCACTTCCACGTCAGCGAAACGGAGGCAAAGGCCCTGCACCACGAACTCGCCGCCCGCCTCCCCGGCTACCTGGTCCCCCGACTGGTCCGAGAAACCCCCGGCCACCCGTCCAAGGAACTGCTCGCAGGATGACTGTCTCCCCAACCGCGCCGCTGCCTCTCGGGGTAGGGGCGTCCTGCCCTCACACGCACCGTTAGGCGCGTCACCCCGAACCCTCTCCGATCAGTGCAAAGCGTCGATGTCGCACAAGCCGTGGCGGCGATTGACTACATACCCTGCGCTGACTTCGTGGCACGGTCGTTCCACCCAAAGAACAACCAAGCAGCCACGTGCCCGAACGCAGCGACATCCATCTCTCCAGAGACATCCTCCCGCCCATCGCGCGCGGCGACAGCCACCTGCGCTGCATAAACAATGTCTGTGCTAACGTCCCCACATCCGGCCGGCCCCAAGCCCAAGGAGAACGCCATGCCCACCGCCCCGCGGCCCTTGCACGCCCGCAAGCTCCTCCGCCCCGCCGTCGTGGCGCGGCCGGCGCCGGTCGTCGAATATCCGGATCGGGGCGTTGAGGCGATGACCCCGGAACACTGGAATGCCGAGGTGGACTGCACGCAGTCTCTGCGGAGCCACTACGCGCATCGCGACGACGTGTACGTCGGCAGCGAGCTGACGATGTACTGGCTGGAGGGGGACAACGAAAGGTGGGTCCAGCCGGACGTGTTCGTGGCGTTCGGCCCGTCCCGGGACCAGCAGCGCACGGTCTGGAAGACGTGGGAGGAGGGCAAGTTCGCGGACTTCGTCCTGGAGGTGGCGTCGAGGGGCACGCACCGGCGCGACCTGACAGAGAAGCACGCCCTGTACGAAAGCTTGGGCGTGACCGAGTACTGGCAGCACGATCCCACGGGCAAGTACCTGCCCCCGCGCTTGCTGGGCCACCGGCTGAAAAAGACGGGCGCCTACAAGCCAATGCCTCTGGAAAGGAGGCCCGACGGCGCGCGCCGCGGCGAGTCCCAGGTCCTCTCCCTCCATCTCTGCCTCGACAACGCAGGCCGCCTGCGCCTCCACGACCCGGCCACCGGCAAGTTCCTGGCCACATACGAGGAAAAGGACCGCCTCCTTGCGGAAAAGGACGGCCTCCTTGCGGAGAAGGACCGCCTCATCGCCGAAGAACGTCGGGCACGCCAAGCCGCGCAAGCCGAGATCGAGGAACTCAAGCGCCGCCTCGCTCGCCAATAACCGTAAGGCCCCGTAGGGCGGGGCTTGTCCCCGCCCATCTTGAATGCGCCGACAAACTAGCCCGGACCAACGTCTCCGCACAGCCCCCGAGCATCCCCCCTCCGAGAAACGGCGAGGAACGCCGTTTCTCGACTCCCCCGCAAGGGGGGAGTGACAGGAAAGTGCGCGCCACCGCCGTCGTTGGGGATGCGAGGGATGACAGGAAAGTGCGCGCCACCACCGTTGTTGGGGATGCGAGGGCCTTCCTGTCACTCCCCCCTTGCGGGGGAGTCGAAAAGCGCCTCGCCTTTCGGAGGGGGGTGTGACAGGAAAGTGCGCGCCACCGCGGTCGTTGGGGATGCGAGGGCCTTCCTGTCACTCCCCCTTGCGGGGGAGTCGAAAA